>BBBN01000077.1 GCA_001311585.1 Thermus sp. JCM 17653 | reverse complement strand
CCCGCTTCCAACCCCCCGGCCCCACCCCCGGGCGGGACGAGGTGGCCCGCCTGGCCCAGGCCTTTGCCCGCCTCCTGGCCACCCTCAAGGAGGAGCGGGCCCGGGAACAGGCTTTTTTAGCCTTGGCCAGCCACGAGCTGAAGACCCCAGTGGCGGCCTTCCGCGTGGGGCTGGAAAGCCTTTTGGCCCAGGAGCGGGTGGACCGGGAGGCCCTAAGGCGCCTCAAGGCCCAGGCCGAGCGCCTCGAGGCCCTGGCGGAGAACCTCCTCGCCCTTTCCCGGGCCGGGGCCCAGGACCTGAGGCTCGCGAGGTGGACCTCTACGCCCTCCTCTCCGAAGCCTTTGACCGCTTCCAGCCCCTGGCCGTGGCCCGGGGCAGGGAGATCGGCCTCGAGGGAGAGTCCACGCGGATGTGGGCCGATCCCAGGCTCTTAGAGCGGGCCCTGAACAACCTGGTGCAAAACGCCCTTCTCCACGGCCAAGGACCCATCCGCCTCCGGGTGGGCCGGGAAGAGGAAGGGGTGTACCTGGAGGTGGAGGACCAAGGCCCGGGGCCGAGGGCCCCAACGCAGGAGGGCCTAGGCCTCCGGGTGGCCCGCCAGGTGGGGCCCTGGGAGGGACCCTCCAGCTCCTCCCAGGGCCTCCTTTCCGCGCCCGCCTCCTCTTCAGGCCCGATTCAGGCAAAGGGCCTAGGCTCCCTTCCGGAGCGGGAAGCTCCGGAGGTGAAGGATGAAGAGGATGGTCTGGCTCCTCATGGCATCGGCGATGGCCCTGGCCGCCCCGGCCACCCAGGGGAAGATCCACGTGAGCTTGGTCTTCCCCCCGAGGGTGCTCCCTGCAGGCACGGTGCTGGTTCTGGAGGACGCCCAGGGAATGGCCCTTTGGGAAGGGGGCAAGGGCACCCTTCCTGGGCCGGAGGCCCTGGGAAAAGCGGCTACGTGGTCTTCAAGCTCCCCAAGGCCAGTTACCGCTACCCGGTGGTGCAGAAGGCCACCTCCCTGGAAGAACTGGTGGTGAAGGTGGGCAAGAAGGACTACACCCTGGGCACCCTCCTCAAGAACCGGCATGTGGCCCTGGGCAAGGACGGAAACCTGGTCCCCGTAAAGGCGGCCTCCGCGCCGGCCCCCAAGAAGCCCTAGACGGGGGAGGCGCCCTTTGCTAGGCTGGGTGTAGGGCGATGGAGTCCGCCTGAACCGCCCACCGGCTGATGACTCCTACCGGCGAACCCGGTAGGGGTCTTCCTTTTGGAGGAACCGTGGAGAAGGCGGAAGGGGTTTCGCCAAGCCTGCTAGGCTCCGCCCAGGGGCCCGAAGAGGCTCCGGCCCACCTCAAGGACCTCCTGTTGGACGAGCTGGGAAAGGAACTCTTCGCCGCCCATCCAGGGATGAGCCTGGAGGAGGTCTTCCGTAGGCCCCTGAGGGAGCGGGAAGGCGTCCTCCACCGGCAGCAGGTGGCCCGGGATTTGGAGGGAAAGGGGCTCTCGGCAGCCTTCCACCACTACTTCCGGGCCGTGGAGGGGGTGAGGGTGCGGCTCAAACGAGCGGCCCAGGCCCGTCATCCCTGGCAGGCCCGCCTCTATTTCCTCCAGGCCGCTTCGGCCTATCTGGAAGGGGTGGGGGCCTTGGCGGAAGGCCTCGCCCGCCATCCCTTGCGCTCGGAAGGGCTTCGCGCCTACCGGGATTACCTGGACCGCCACCAAAAGACGCCGTGGAAACATGGCCTTAACTTCCCTCTCCAAGGGTGAAGAGGAATGAAATCCTTGTGAGCTCCGTGAATAGGGGTTTCAGCTCCGCTTTAGCCCCTCGGAGCAGGATGCCCGATGGAGGTGATGGAAGGATGCGCAAGTACCTCTGGCTCACCGCCCTCGGCACAGGCCTCGCCCTGGCCCAACCGGTCCAGGTACCCGACCCCTCCCAGCACGGCTTCCCCCAAGTGGTGGCCTCTATCGTCCTCTACCCTTGGGACTACCTGCGCCTGGGCCTGGGCCGCCTGATCCTCACCGCGCCGGACCAGGCCTTCGGCCAAGACCCCGTGCGGTTGGAGCTCCTTTTGGGGGACCCCACCTTCTGGCAGGCCTACGCCCCCAAGGGGGAACGGGTGGTCTATGCCTTCGCCCTCAGGGTGACCGACCTCAAGACGGGGGAGCGGGTCCTGCGTTTCAGCAAGCCCCTTCACCTAAGCTTCTACGGCGAGGGGATCAACGAGAAGGCGGGCTACTACGACGTAACCCTCGCAACCCGCCCCAGGTAAGCCCGAACCCCGTGAAGCCCATCATCCGCGTCTACCACCTAGGCGCGCGGCACCAGACGGGGTGGCTCTCCCACCCCCTGGCCGGGGCCGCCGTGGGATGGCTCATCACCGTGCCCGCCCCTTAAGGAGGGGGTAGCGGCGGGGAGGGAAAGGGGCTAAAATGCATTAGGGTAGCGCCGCGAGAAAAAAAGGAGGCAACGGTATGCTTCGCAAACTAGGCGTTACGGGAACCCTGGCAGCGCTTCTCTTGGCAGGGGTCCTGGTATGGTGGGGGCTGGACCGGGTGGACGGCCAGGGGCAGGGAACCCCGGCCGCCCCTTCTCCCCAGGGCCTCCTCCCCGACGAGGCCAACACCGTGGAGATCGCAGCCAAGTACGGCCCCGGGGTGGTGTTGGTGGAAAGCCTCATCCCCGGGCAGACCCTTCCCCCAACGTCCCGCCGCAGTTCGCCCCCTTCCTGGAACCTTCCTCCGGCCTCCTCAGGTGGGCACGGGCTCGGGCTTCTTCATCGACCGGAGGGCCACATCCTCACCAACTACCACGTGGTCCAGGGGGCGAGCGAGGTGCGGGTGCGCCTTTACGGGGACCCCAGGCGCTATCCCGCCAAGGTGGTGGGAGCGGTACCGGGCTTAGATCTCGCCCTTCTCAAGGTGGAAGCCAAGCCCCCCGTGGTCCTGCCCCTCGGGGACTCGGACCGGATCCTGGTGGGGCAAAAGGCCATCGCCATAGGCAACCCCTTCGGCCTGGAGTTCACCGTGACCACGGGGGTGGTGTCCGCCATCCGCCAAAACCCGGGGGCGGTGGACCCCCTGGTGCCCAAGCTCATCCAAACCGACGCCCCCATCAACCCCGGCAACTCCGGGGGACCCCTTCTGGATTCCCGGGGCGAGGTGATCGGGGTCAACACCGCCATCCTCTCCCCTTCAGGCCAGGTGGGGCCCCCCAGTACTCGGGCATCGGCTTTGCCATTCCCATCAACCTGGTGAAGGAATGGCTCCCCGAGATGCGGGCGGGGAAGCAGGTGAGCGAGGCCGAGGTGCTGGCCAAGCGCCCCCGGATCGGGGTCCAGGTGTTCCCCCTCTCCGCCCTCCCTCCTCAGCTCCTCCAGCAGTACGGGCTGCCCCAAGAGGGGCTTTTGGTGGAAAAGGTGGACCCGGCCTCCCCCGCCGCCAGGGCGGGCCTAAAGGGAGCGAGCCGGTTCGTGACCCTCACCGGCCCCGCTGGGCAGGCGATCCAAGTGGGCGTGGACGGGGACGTCCTCCTGGAGGCCAACGGCAACCCCCTGGTGGCCCCCCCGGACCTCGCCAACCTCATCGCCAACCTCAAGCCGGGGCAGGCGGTGACCCTTAAGGTGTGGCGGCAGGGAAAGACCTTGGAGGTGCGGGTGGTCCCGGAAGGGGGCAGGCCATGAGCCCGGGAGAGCTTCTCAACGGCCTCTTCTGGCTCTTCCTCATCTTTACCTTCCTAAGCCCCTACCTCCAGCGCCAGGCCTTGGAGGCCGCCCGGACCCGAACGCTCCTCGCCTTGGAAAAAAAAGCGGCAAAGCCGGGTCATCACCCTCATCCACCGGCAGGAGGCCATCAGCCTCCTGGGGGTCCCCGTGGTGCGCTACATTGACGTGGACGACTCCGAGGAGGTCTTAAGGGCCATCCGCCTCACCGACCCCCAGGTGCCCATAGACCTTATCCTCCACACCCCGGGGGGCCTGGTCCTGGCGGCGGAGCAGATCGCCCTGGCCCTCCTCCGCCACCCCGCCAAGGTCACGGTCTTCGTCCCCCACTACGCCATGTCCGGAGGAACCCTCATCGCCCTGGCCGCCGATGAGATCGTCATGGACGAAAACGCCGTCCTAGGGCCCATTGACCCCCAGATCGGGGAGTACCCGGCGGCGAGCCTCCTCGCCCTGGTACAGACCAAGCCCCTGGACAAGATAGAAGACGCCACCCTCATCAAGCGGACATCGCCGCCAAGGCCATGAAGCAGGTGGCGGAGGTGGCGGAGAAGCTCCTCGCCAAGCACATGGACCCCGACAAGGCCCGCACCACTGCCCGGCTCCTTTCCCAGGGCACCTGGACCCACGACTACCCTATCACCGTGGAGGAGGCCCGGGGCCTGGGCCTCCCCGTGTCCACGGCGATGCCTCGGGAGGTCTACCAGCTCATGGAGCTCTACCCCCAGGCCCAGATGCGTAGGCCCAGCGTCCAGTACGTACCCATGCCCTACGGCCGCGGAGGTGCGCGGTGAAGCGGGGTTACGACACCCTCCTCACCCTGATGACGGTGGTCCTGGTGGGCCTAGGGTTCACCAGCTTCTACTTCGCCCTGGCCTACCTGCGGGCGAAGGAGGGAGCAGGCCCCACGCCCCAGGCCGCAGCGCCCAGCCCGCATCCTACCCCGCCCTGCCCGCGGACTTCCCCGAGTCCTTGGATCAGGTGGTAGCCTTGGGAAAGGAAATTTTCCTCCATACCAAGGACCATCCCCTCTCCAAGCCCTACGTGGGGAACGCCCTCAACTGCACCTCCTGCCACCTGGACGGGGGCACCAACCTCAAGGCCTTACCCTTGGTGGGCACGGCCACCGCCTTCCCCGCCTACTCTCCCCGGGAGAAGGCTGTCGTTAGCCTGCAAAACCGCATCGGCGACTGCTTCATGCGGAGCATGAACGGGACGCTACCCCCCTTGGGAAGCGCCCCCATGGTGGCCCTGGAGGCCTACATCGCCTCCCTCTCCCAGGGCATGCCCCTGAAGATGAACCCCAAGAGCCCCACGGGGCCCAACGCCTTGAAGCCCCTCCAGGTGGACTGGACCCAAGCCGATCCCAACCGAGGCCAGGCCCTATATGCCAGAAGTGTGCCGTCTGCCACGGGCAGAAGGGGGAGGGCCAGGTGGGACCCCCGCTCTGGGGCCCCCGCTCCTACAACGCCGGGGCGGGGATGGCCAACTGGAAGAACCTGGCCGCCTTCCTCCACGGGGCCATGCCCCTGGGCAACCCCAACCTGACCCCGGAGGAGGCGAGGGACATCGCCGCCTTCGTGGACAGCCAGCCCCGGCCCGACTTCGTCCTTAAGGACCACCTGCCCCCGCCTGCGGGCCTGGGCGCCTACACCTCCAAGGTGCTGGACGAGACCAAGAGGGTGGAGCCGGTGAAGCCATGAAGCTGGTGATCTTTGGGTTCACGGGGGATCTGGCCCGCAGGCTCCTGGTCCCCGCCCTCCTCCGCCTTTGGGCCCGGGGGGAGGTGGGGGACCTCGAGGTCCTCGGCCTCGGCAAGGAGGCCTGGAAGGAGGAGGAAGCCCTAAACCGCATGGAGGCCTTTCTCAAGACCCTACCGGGCGTGGCGCTGGAGGCCTGGCCTGCGCTTCGCAAAAGGACCCGCTACCTTCAGGCGGAGCTCACCCCGGAGGGGCTTCGGGGCCTACAGGGCCTCGAGGGGGACGCCGTCTTCTACCTCGCACTCCCCCCCACCCTCTTCGCCCAGGCGGCGGAGGCCCTGGGGGCACTGGGCCTGGCCGAGGAGAGAAGCGGCTTCCGCAGGCTGGTGGTGGAAAAACCCTTCGGCACCGATCTGGCCTCGGCCCAGGCCCTGAACCGGGCCCTCCACCGCCACTTTGGGGAGGAGCAGATCTTTCGCATGGACCACTTCCTGGGCAAATGGGCGGTGGAAAACCTCCTGGCCACCCGCTTCGGCAACCGTTTCCTGGAACCCCTGTGGCGAAGCTGCCACGTGGAGTGGGTGGAGATCACCTACGCCGAGACCTTGGGCCTGGAGGGACGGGCCGCCTACTACGACGGGGCCGGGGCCTTAAGGGACATGCTCCAGAACCACCTGATGCAGGTCTTCGCCCTCACCGCCATGGAGCCGCCCGCCCACCTGTCCGCTGAATCGTTGCGGGCGCGGAAGGTGGAAATCCTCCGCGCGGTCCGCCCCATCCCCGACGGGGCCCAGGGCTTCGCCGCCCGCGGCCAGTACCGGGGCTACCGGGAGGAGGAGGGGGTTCCCAGGGAAAGCCGCACCGAAACCTACGCCGCCTTGAAACTTTACGTGGACGACTGGCGCTTCCAAGGGGTGCCCTTCTACCTGCGAAGCGGTAAGCGCCTGGCCAAGGACGCAGGCTACGTGGTCCTGGCCCTGCGGGCCGTGCCCCCGGGGTGCTTCGGGGAGGTGGACCGGGGGTACCTGGTCTTCTGGCTGGGCCCCGGCGTGGGCCTGGACCTCACCCTCTTCGGCAGGGCTCTGGGAGGGAAGGGCCTGGAGCCCCACACCCTCCGCTTCCGCCCCGAGGGGACCCCGGAGCACACGGCCTATGAAGAGGAGCTCCTCGCCGTCCTCCAAGGCGACCTGAGCCACTTCCCCTCGGAGGAGGAGGTGGAGGCGGCCTGGGCCATCGTGGACCCGGTGCTTAGGGCCTGGCGGGAGGGGGAGCCGGAGATCTACGAGGAGGGAAGCGAGGGCCCGGCCTCGGCCCAGGGCCTCCTGGAGCCCGGGCACCGCTGGCTTCCCTTGGGAGGTGGGGCATGATGCGCTTGATCGGATTGGGCAGGATGGGCCTCGGCATGGCCCGCCGCTGGCACCGGAAGGGCCTGAAGGTGGTGGGCTACGACCCCGACCCTAGAGCGGGAGCAGGCAGAGGCCTCGGGGGTGTGGGTTCGGGAAGACCTCCAGGCCCTGACGGAGGGGCCCCGCCGCGGCTCTTCTGGCTCATGGTCCCCCACTCGGCGGTGGAGGAGGTCCTCGAGGCCCTGTCCCCCTTCCTGCGGCCGGGGGACCTGGTGGCGGACGGAGGGAACAGCTTCTACAAGGACTCCCTCCGCCGAAACCACGCCCTGGCGGGAAAGGGTGTGGGTTTCGTGGACGTGGGCGTCTCCGGGGGG
>BBBN01000076.1 GCA_001311585.1 Thermus sp. JCM 17653 | reverse complement strand
CCGAAAGCCACCCCTACCCCCACCCCCTCGGCGAAGGAGTGGAGGGTCATGATGCCCACGATCATAAGGGCCTTGCGGGCGTCCAGGCCGTTTAGGGTGCCGAAGTTCACCTCCCGGCCCTCGAGGTAGCGGTGGGAGAGCTGGATGAAGAAAAGCCCCAGCAAGACCCCAAGAAGGGCTCGGCCCAGGCTGTAATGGACCCCTTCGTAGATGAGGCCAAAGCTGGCGGCCAGCATGAGCCGGCGGCGGCGGCGTTGGCCAGGCCCAGGTGCCGGCTTAGGACCTTCTGGGTAAAGAGAAAGGGGAGGGCCCCAAGGCCTGTGGCGATGGCGGTGAGGAGGGCATAGAGGAAAACGCTTAGGGGGGAGACGGGCAAGGCGTCCATGGCCTCTATACTATTGCAAACGATTATTGTTCGCAACTAGCCAATCTCGGACGCCCGGGCCACCGCCTCGCGGTCCCGATCCAGGAGGAGGTCGTGGCCGCTTTCGGGGAAGATCAGGTAATCCTTCTTAGGGCTTCCCAGCAGTTCGTAATAGCGGCGTACTCCCCGCACCACCCGGTCCTTCCCCGCCTCCACCACCAGGGCCCGGGCCTTCACCCGGGGGAGGACCTCCGGGGTCTTGCGCATGAGGGCGAGGAGTTCCAGGACCGCCCTGGTGGGGAAGCAGGGGTAGTTGGGGTTTTGTTTCCTGAGCTCGGGGTCCTCTATGGAGGCGGGCCGGGAAAGCGGGGGATGAGCCGGTGGAGGTAAGGCGCCAGGGGCGCCAAGGGGTTTCTCAGGGCCAAGGCGGGGGCCAGGGCCACCAGGACCTCGGTGGGGTGTCGGGCCGCCAGATGGGCGGCGAGGAGCCCCCCATGGAAAGCCCCACCACCCCCCGGGGCTCGGGGAGCTCCAGGTAAGCTTTTTCCGCCGCCAAGAGCCAGTCCTGGAAGCGTACCCCAAGGAGGTCCTCGGGCTTTGTGCCGTGGCCGGGGAGGGCAGGCTGGCTTATGCCGAAGCCCGCCTCCTTAAGGCTTTTCGGCAGGGGGCCCAGGGTGAGGACGGGGTGGGAGGTGAACCCGTGGAGGAGCAGAAGGTGCATACTCCAGCATACCCCGCCTAGACGCCGGTAGGGGAGCATGGTAAAACGGGGGAGAATGCTTGCGGGCAACCTCGCCGAGTTTCCCTTTCCCGCCCTGGTGGGCGCCCTCATGAGCGCCGGGCGCACCGGGCGGCTTGTCCTTAAGCCCCCTTTTCTAGAGGCGGAGGTCTACCTGCGGGGAGGCCAGGTGGTGCACGCCAAAGTCCAGGCGGGGGAGCGGTCTTTGGAGGGGGAAGAGGCCCTGGACCTCTTGGTGGGCCTTAGGCGGGCCCCCTTCACCTTTGAGCCCGAGACCCTGCCGCCCCACACTACCCTTTTGGGGGGGCTCGCCGTACCCGCCCGCCTGGCCGAGGCCCAGGCGGCGTGCAGGGGCTCAGCCTTCCCAGCGACTGGGGGTACGTGCTCCGCCTGAACCCGAAGGGCGCGGAAGTAGAGCTTTCCCCCGAGACCCTACAGGTGTTGGCCCAGGTGGAGGGGAAGCCCATCGCCCAGGTCCTCGTGGCCCCGGGGGTTTTGCGCCTGGCCCGGGTCCTGCACACCCTCTTGCAGGTGAAGGCCCTCGAGGCCGTCCCCCGGGTGGAGGTACCCCCGGCCCTTCTCATCGTCCTTCCCATCTACGGCCCGGGCTCCGGGGTGGCCTACGTGGACGAGGCCCTGTACGCCGAGTGGGCCCGGGCCATCCGTCACGGCTTCCGCCTGCGCCTTTTGGGGCGGGAAGCGACGATGGAGGTCCGCCCCAGGCCCAATATTCCCGGGCGGCTTGGGCTTTTGGAAGAAGACCTTAGGCGCCTCCGCCTCCGCCGGGGGGATAAGGTGGAGGCGGTGCCGGAGGTGTAGGTATGGATATCCTGGCCCTGAACGAGTATCTAAACCGCATCGTTTACGGCTTCCCCATGAAGCTGGCCTTCCTCCTGGTGGGGGCTTATCTGGTTATATTCCAGATAAGGTGGTTCCAAGCCCCCCTCCGGATGCTCCGGGTTTCCTTCGCCGAGACCTTGGGGGCCATCCGGGAGCGGGCCTATGGCTTCGGCGGCCAGATCACCCCCTTCCAGGCCACCATGGTGGCCCTTTCCGCTACCCTGGGCACCGGGCACCTCCTGGGCATGCTGGCGGCGGTGCTCCTGGGGGGACCGGGGGCCGTGTTCTGGATGTGGGTGGGCTACTTCTTCGGCACCGGCACGAAGTTTGCCGAGGCCACCCTGGCCGTCCACTTCCGCCGCCGCTTCGCCGACGGCTCGGTGTCCGGCGGGCCCATGTACTACCTCTCCCGGGGGCTTCCCCGCCTCCGCTTCCTGGGCCACCTCTTCGCCCTCTTCGCCGCCCTGGCCGCCTTCGGCATCGGCAACCTCGCCCAGGCGGGGGCGGTGGGGGGGGCCTTGGTCCCCTTGGGGCTTCCCCCGGCCCTGGTGGGCCTCTTCCTGGCCCTTCTGGTGGGGGTGGTCCTGGGAGGAGGGATCGTGTGGGTGGCCCGGTTCGCCCAGCTGGTGGTGCCCCTGAAGCTCCTCCTCTTCCTGGTGGCGGTGGGGCCTCCTGGTCCTTTACGGGGCCCGGATCCCCGAAGCCTTGGCCTTGGTCTTCCGGGCCGCCTTCACCCCGGAGGCGGCTTTGGGGGGCGCTGCGGGTTACACCCTTTTCGCCGCCCTCAACGCCGGGCTTGGCCGGGGCATCTTCGCCAACGAGGCGGGGTTGGGCTCGGCCCCCATCGCCCACGCCCAGGCCCAGGTGGACCACCCCGTGCGCCAGGGCTTCTGGGGGGTCACGGAGATGTTCGTGAGCTTCCTGGTCACTAGCCTCACCGCCCTCACCTTCCTCGCCTCGGGCCTCTGGCAGAAGGGGGGAAGCGCCGCCGAGGCCGCCCAGGCCCTCTTCCAGGCCCATCCCTTGGGCGGGGCCATCTTGGCCCTCACCGTGGCCGTTTTCGCCTCGGGACCATGGTTTCTTGGGGATTTTACGGGGAGGAGGCGGCGGCCTTTCTCTTCGGGGAGGGGATCCGCTGGCCCTACCGCCTCACCTTCGCCACCTTGGCCTTCGTGGGGCCTTTGGGGGGCCTCGAGGCCTTCTTGGCCATCTCCGACACCCTAAACGGCCTCATGGCCCTGCCCAACCTCCTGGGCCTCGTGCTCTTGGGGGGCGTGGTGGGGCGGCTGGTGTACGGGTTTTTCCGCGGGGAGCCTTGGGTGCCGCCCCGGTAGCCCCAAAAGGGCTTCCTCCCAGCCTTGGTTCGGGCACCTCGTGTTGCGACGGCTAAGGCGCGGGCACTTATACCCCTTTGGCGTGAATCCTTCGCCTAAGCCGGAGTACGGAAGTCCTGCGGGCCTTTTTGACCGGGGCCCCCATGCTGGCTTGGGCCAGCATGGGGTGGTATTAGCCCCCGCCCCGGCTTGCGGCGAAGGCGATGCGGTGGAACCAGGCTTCCGCCGCCTCCCCCTCTACTTCCACCTGGAGCTGGGGGATGGCGAGGCTTCCCACCCTTAAGGGCTCCACCTCCCGGAAGCGCACCCGGGCACCGGGAAGGCGGTAGGCCCCTTCCCCCTCCTTGACCCCGCCCCACTCCTCCAGGTAGCGCTCAAGGAGCCAGGGGGGAAGGGCCCCGAAGGTCTGGGCAAGCCCGCCCCCCGCCACCGGGGGGAAGAGGTCCAGGGTGGCCTCGGGGGAAAGGGGGGTGGCGAGGCCCTGGAGGTAGCGCACGTCCCGGCCCTCCAGGAAGACGGATACCCGCTCCGCCAGACCCTCCCCCTCAAAGAGCTCCTCCTTCAGGGCGGGGTAGGCCCGGACCAGGTTGGCCAAAACTTCCTCCACGGTGGCGCCGGGCACCTCCAGCTGGCTTTTCCCGGCGAGGTCGCGAAAGGTGGCGTAGAGGTTCACCTTGGGCATACCCCGAGTCTAAGGGAAGGCCCCGGCCCAAAGGCCGGGGCCACCCTGGGGAGGGCTAGTCGGCGGCCTGGGAGAGGATGCCCAGCTCTTGGAGCTTGGCGGGGGGCACCACGCCCCTTTCCCAGCCCCGCTCCCGGTAGTACTCCTCCAGCATCCGGTCCAGCTCGGTGAGCTGCCCCTTGGAGCCGGCGCAGTCAGAAGGCTCCTTGAGGAAGCGCTCGCAGGTAGTCCGAGCCCTCGGCCCAGCCCGCCAGGTTGTTGTAGTAGCGCTCCAGGTTGTAGATGCGCTCGCCGATGCGGAGGATCTCCTCGGGGGTCACGGGGCGGCCCCAGTAGGCGGCAAGCTGCTTGGCGTACTCCTCGGGCCCTTCGGCGAACTGGCTGAACTTGCAGAGGTCCAGGGAGTCGGTGAAGGCGGAGAGGTCCTGGAAGAGCTTGGTGAGCTTGCCCTTGCCTTCCCAGGCCAGGGGGTCGGTCTTGTAGGGCACGCCCAGGATCTCCGAGGCCGGGGTGTAGGCCCGAAGGTGGCAGGCCCCCCGGTTGGAGGTGGCGTAGGCGATGCCCATGCCCTTGAGGCCCCGGGGGTCGTAGGCGGGGATGGACTGGCCCTTGACCTCCAGGGCGATCTCCGGGTGGCCGATGGCCTTGGCGAAGCGGGCCGGGCCTTCGGCCAGCATGTCCCCCACGCCCTTGCGGTGGGCGATGGCCTCGAGGACCCTAACCTCCCCCTCCTTGTCCCCGAAGCGGATCCCGTCCGGGCCCTGGTAGTAGCCCTTTTCCGTGGCCTCCATGAGGACGGCTATGGCGTTGCCCGCTCGATGGTGTCCATGCCGTAGGCGTTGCAGAGGTAGATGGCGTAGCCGTCCAGTCGGTGTCCGTGTGGCCCGAGTGGGCCCCCAGGGCCCAGGCGGACTCGTACTCGTAGGACTCAAAGCGGATGGTCTTGCCGTTGATGTGGACCTCCACCATCTTCTTGCAGGCCACAGGGCAGGCGTGGCAGGTGTTGTCTTGATGAGGCGGTGCTCGCGGATGTACTCCCCGGAGATCTTCTCCGCCCCCTCGATGCAGGTGTGCTGGGCGTTATAGGTGGGCAGGGCCCCCATGACGTTGGTGATGTTCATGAGGACGTTGGTGCCGTAGAGGGAAAGCCCGCCCTTCTTGGGGGCGGTGACGTTTTTGGGGTCGTTGATGGTGGCCGAGGCCAGGCGGTCCGCCTCCTTCCAGAGCTCGGGGTCCTTGGGCTGGGGCGTCTTGTCGTGGTGGCCCACCACCACGATGGCCTTGAGCTTCTTGCTCCCCGCCACCGCCCCGGTGCCGCCCCGGCCCGCGGCCCGCTCGTCGTTGTTGATCCAGTTGGCGAAGCGCACCAGGTTCTCCCCGGCGGGCCGATGGCCATCACGTCGGCCTCCTCCCCGTGCCGCTCCCGGAGGATGCGGTGGACCTCGTGGGTGGTCTTGCCCCAGAGGTCCGTGGCGTCGTGGATGGAAACCTCCCCGTCCTTCACCAGGAGGTAGACGGGCTTGTCCGCGGCCCCCTTGATGAGGAGGCCGTCGAACCCCGCCCACTTGAGCTTGGCCGCGGTCCAGCCCCCCATGTGGCTGTCCGTCACCGTGCCCGTGAGGGGGCTTTTGGTGACCACGGCGAGCCTCCCCGACATCTTGGCCCGGGTGCCGGAGAGGGGGCCGTTCATGATGCAGAGGAGGTTTTCCGGGCCCAGGGGGTCCACCTGGGGGCCGTTCTCAAACACGTACTTCACCCCGAGGCCCCTTCCCCCCACGTACATCTCCAGGTCCTTGGGGTCGGGGGCGAAGTACTCCACCTGGCCGGTGCTGAGGTCAATACGGGCGATCCTATGGGCATATCCTCCGAGCATCCTGCACCTCCTTAGATGAGCCGCGCCGCGCGACGGGATAGGGACTTCGCTTAGCTTCCAGCGGATTATACCACCAGGCCCCGGGGGGAATGTAAAGTGGGGCATCATGCTGGCCCTGGCCGGGGAGACCTTGGTGGACCTGGTGCTGGAAGGGGAAAGCCCCTTGCGCTTTGCGGGGGCGTTAGGGGGGTCGGTCCTGAACACGGCGAGCGTGCTGGCGCGGCTGGGGTTTCCCGTGCGCTTCCTCTCGGAGGTGGGGACGGACTGGCTTTCCGCCTGGAGCGAGGCGGAGATGGCCAGGCGGGGCCTGGAGGCCAGGCTTTTCCGCCACCCTGGCCCCATGCCCCTGGCCCTGGTGCGCCTGGACCCGGAAGGAAACGCCCGCTACAGCTTCCACCGCCCCTTCCAGGAGGCCTTCCGCCCCGAGCCCGGGGCCTTGAGGGGGGCCGAGGCCTTCCACTTCGGCTCCCTCTTCGCCCTCGAGGCCCGCGCGGCAAAGGGGATAAGGGCCCTCCTGCAGGAGGCCCTCCGGGAAGGGGCCCTGGTCTCCTACGATCCCAACCTCCGCCATCCCCCCACGGAAGGGGAGCGAAGCCTGGTTGCGGACTACCTGGCCCAGGTCCATCTCCTGAAGCTCTCCCTAGAGGACGCCCGCCTCCTCTTTCCCGAAGGCCCCCTGGAGGGGGTAAGGCGCCTTCCCATCCCCCTAAAGGTCCTCACCCTGGGCCCCGAGGGGGCGGTGGCCTTTCTCGGGGAAGGGGAGGTGCGGGTGCCTGGGGAGAGGGTTTCGGTGGTGGACACCGTGGGGGCCGGGGACGCTTCACCGCCGCCTTCCTCGCCCTTCTCCTCCGGCGGGGCTACGGCAAGGCCCACCTGGAGGCCCTTTCCCGGGAGGACCTCGAGGGGGCCTAAAGGGGGCCGTGGCCCTCTCCGCCCTGGCCTGCACCGTGCGGGGGGCGGGGCTTCCCGAGGAGGGGCTTAGGGCCTGGAAGGGGCGCTTCCTAGGGGATTAGGAGGACCTTACCCGTGGTCTTGCGCCCCTCGAGGGCCTCGTGGGCCTCCCCGGCCTTCTCCAGGGGGAACTCGGCGCCAACGCGCACCTTGAGCCACCCCTCCAACACCCCCCGGAAGACCTCCCCGGCCCGCCAGAGGAGCTCCTTGCGGCTTGCGGTGTAGTGGTGGAGGGTGGGGCGGGTGAGGAAGAGGCTTCCCTTGCGGTTGAGGATCTGGGGGTCCTGGGGCGGCACCGGCCCCGAGGACTGGCCGAAGAGGACCAGCATCCCCCGGGGGCGGAGGGCCTCGAGGCTTCCCAGGAAGGTGTCCTTCCCCACCCCGTCGTAGACCACGTCC
>BBBN01000075.1 GCA_001311585.1 Thermus sp. JCM 17653 | reverse complement strand
CCGGCGCGACCCCCTTTCCATGTACCGGGAGGACCTCTACACCGTGGGGGCCAACCTCACGGGCCTGCCCGCCCTTTCCTTTCCTGCGGGGTTTGAGGGCCACCTGCCGGTGGGGCTCCAGCTCCTGGGTCCCTGGGGCGGGGACGAGCGCCTCTTGCGGGCGGCCCTGGCTTTTGAGGAGGCCACGGGCCGCGCCTTCCTGCGCACGCCTTGGGAGAGGCCCTCTAGGGGGAAGGGATGGACCCCGCTCTTCGCCTCCGCCTCGCCACCCGCCTTGCCCGGCGCCTTAGGGCCGAGGGAAAGCCCCTTCCCCTCCCCCTCTTGGGGGAGGCCTTGGGGCTTCGGGGCCCCGTGGCCCCGGTGGTGCGGCCTCTATTGGACGGGCGCTTCATCCCCGGGGAGGAGGTGGGGCTATGGGAGTGGCGCTATCCCTTTCCCCACCCGGAGGAGCCGGTGGTCCTTCTGGACCTGGAGACCACCGGCCTGGCTCCGGGGATGAGCGAGATCATCGAGCTCGCCCTGGTGCGGCTGGAGGGGAAGAGGCGCCAGGCTTTCCAGAGCTTGGTGCGCCCCTCCCGCCCGCCGAGCCCCTTCATCCAAAACCTCACCGGGATCCGGGCCTTTGAGCTGGAAAAGGCCCCGCCCTTAGAGGAGGTCTTGGCCAAGGCCTACCCCCTTTTGCGAGGGGCCACCCTGGTCATCCACAACGCTTCCTTTGACCTCTCCTTCTTGCGCCCGGCCTTGGAGGGCATGGGGTTGGAGCTGGAGAACCCGGTGGTGGACTCCATCCGCCTGGCCAAAAGGGCCCTTCGGGGGCTTCGCCGCTACGGCCTAGATGCCCTTTCGGAGGCCCTGGAGCTTCCTCCCAGGAGGGAGCACCGGGCTTTAGCCGATGTGGAAAGGACCCTTGCCTTGGTTTACGAGGTGTATTATATGCTCACTTCAGGGAGTCCCCGTTCCCTGGTAGAGCTAGGGAGGTAGTATGACCGCCCGCTACGTTTTGACCAGCGCCTGTATTCAATCGGGTACCATGGCCCTCACCGCCTCCTTGCGCCAGCGCCTTCTGGGCAAGGAGCGCGTGCGCTTTGTGGACGAGGACGGGGAGGTTTACGAGGTGAAGGTGGACTGGAAGGGGGGCCTCCTTACGGGCCTCGGGCCCTACTACGCCAAGCGCCGCCTGGCGGTGAACGAGGTGATCCTCCTGCACTTCCGGGGCGAGGAGGTGGAACTCAAGGCCCTCCCCCGTTCCCTCCCCCGCCTGGAGAAGCCGCGGGAGGACCCCAAGGAGGCGAAGGAGGAGGTCCCGAAGGGGGAGAAGCGCCGGGTCCGGGTTACCCCCTACCCCAAGGAGGTGCTTTTCCCCCACGAGCCCCAGGCCCTGGAGCCCCCGGGCGTCACCGAGGACCTAAGGCGGTTGGGCTTTCTCCTGGAGGGAGGCCCCCCCTGGCTCTACAAGGCTCCCCTGGGGCGGCGGCAGGTGGTGCTGGCCCTTCTCCGCCTGGGGGAGGGGAAGGCGGAGGACCTCAAGCCCTACCGCGCCCAGGGGGCACACGTGGCCCTTTTGGCCCCGGAGTCCGAGAAGGAGGCGGTGCCCCGGGGAATCGCCCACCTCTCCCCGGAGGCGGTGAACCGCCTGGTGCGCCTCAAAGGGCGCTTCCCCCTCTCGGCTTTGGACCTGGAGGACCTCCTCCGCCAGGGCCGGGTGGACCTGGAGGCGGTGGAGGCCTTGGAAGACCGCCTGGTGGCCGAGCTTTCCGAGCGGGGTGCCCTGGCTGCCCTCCTCTTCCTTCTGGCCCGCAAGCGCTTGGGGAGGTGTTTTTGCTCTCGGACCTCGAGGCCGAGGCCTTGGAGGAAGGCCTCATCCCCGAGGTGGTGCGCCAGGGGGTGGAGCTTTTCGCCCAGCCTCCCTTCCTCCTCCTAAAAAGGCTTTCCCCAGGGGAGTTCCTCCTGAGGCAGGAGGTGGAGGAGGCCCTGAAGGACTTAAGGCTTTCGCCGAAGGGGTTCTGGAGCGCCTCAGCCGCGTCCGTGGGGGCGCTTGACGGGGATGGCCTCCCCCAAAGCCAGGTCAAAGCTCCGCCGCGCACGCTCCTTGAGGGCTTCCACCTTTTCCCAGTCGGGGAAGCGGCCGTACATGGCCGCCTTGGAGAGCTTGATGGGGTCTCCGGGGAGCTCCTGGTAGTAGGCCCCGGTTTCCTTGGCAAAGGCGGCCACCTTGGGATCGTAGGAGAGGGCGGCGAAGGGGGTGCCGGCGGCCGCCGCCAGGATGAGGCCGTGTAGGCGCATGGAGATCACGTACCCCGCCTGGGCCGCCAGGTAGAGGACCCGCCTGGGGTCCGAGGTCTTCTCCACCCGGTGGTGGGGGAAGCTTTCCAGGACCTCCTCGTCGTAGCCCGGCTGCAGGAGGAGGACGAGGACCTGCTTCCCCTCGTGGAAGAGGTGGTTGGCGGTGATGTACAGGTTTTGCAGGGCCTCCCGGCTCACCCCCGCCCGCGGGATGACCAGGACCAGGTCTTCCTCCGCTGCACGGGGGGTGGGGTGAGGAGAAGGGCGGGGTCGGCCCCAAGCTCGGCGGGGATCCCCAGACGCCGGGCGTACTCCAGGGAGTCCTGGTCCCTGAGGATCACCGGCACGCCCTTTAGGGCCCTTTGCACCCGCTTCTCCCCGGAGGGGGAAAGGGGTCCCAGGGACTGGTTGAACACCACGACCCGCTTCTTGAAGAGGCGGGCGAGGCGCAGTACGGAGAGGTAGTAGGTGAGGCTCAGGGCGCTGGTGGCGTCCTGCAAAAGCCCCCCGCCCCCCAAAAGCCAGAGGTCGGCTCCCAGAAGGGCCAGGGGATTGAGGCGGTGGAAGGCCTTAAGGTCATGCTCCTCCCGGGTGCGCCGGGGGTCCCCGGAGAGGGCCACCACCTGGTGCCCCCGCGCTTTGAGTTCCCGGGCGATGGCTTCCAGGATGGCCTCGTCCCCGGCGTTTCTGAACCCGTAGTACCCCGCTACCCCAACCACCATGCCCGTAGCCTCCTTACCAGCATAACCCCGATAAAGCCCAGGGATAGCCGAGGAGGGCGCCGTTCAGCACCCGGAAGAAGGAGATGGGAAGGGGCGTGTGGAAGTGCTGAAGGTGTTGAGGATGGAGGCGATGCGAGGGAGGCCAGGAAGAGGAGGCCGTTTCGCAAATGGGGCGGCCAGGGGAGGAGGAGGGCCAGGGGAAAGAGGGCGTGCCCGAAGACCTCCTTGAAGCGGGGGCGCACCATGAGGTCCTGGAGGAGGCTTCTCAGCTTCAGCTCCAGCTCGGGCACCAAGGGGGCGTCGTTGCCCCGGCGCAGGAGGCGAAGGCCAGAAGGCCCAGGGCCAATGCCCCCAGGGCCACCTCCCCCAGGCGCAGGGGGTGGGCGTAGAGGCGGGCGAGGGCTTCCTTGAAGTTCCGATCCAGGAAGCTAAAGGCCACCAGGAGGGGCGGGACCAGTAGGGTGAGGGAAACCCCTTTGAAGGGGGCGAGGCCTAGTACCGTGGCCGGGCTCGAGCCCAAGGCGCTGAGGAAGACCGCTCCCATAAGGGCGTACCCTAGGCTTCGCGCCCACATCCACATCCCGTTCCTCGGACCCAGGAAGCCGAGGACGGGGAAGACCAAGGCGGCGAGCAGCGCTCCCGCCTGGCTCCCGGCGTACCCCAGGGCCAAAAGGAGGAGGATCAAGGCCACCCCGCCCGTACACGGGAAGCCCCAGGGCCAAAAGGCCAAGGCCTGCCCCTACCCCCACCCAGGCGGCGTGGCGCCAAGGGCTTGGAGCGAACCCGCGGGGCTTGGGTGCCCCTAGAGCGATGTGGCTGGCCTTCAGGCCCTCCTGCAGGCGGGCGAGGAGGCGGGCGGTGTCCTCAGGGTAGGGATAGGGCCTGAGGTAGAGGAGCTGGTGCCCCCGCTCCCGGGCGGCGAGGGTGTACTTATCCGCCGCCTCCTCGGGGCTTAGGGTGAGTTGCCACTCGTAACGCAGGCCGAAAAGCCTGAGGACACCCCGCTCCCGGAAGGCCTGGAGGCCCGGCTGGGGGGTTCCCTCGATGAGGCCACGGGGACCGGGACCAAGGCCTTAGCCGCCTCCAGCTGGTAAGGATGGCCCAGGGCCTCCAGGCCTTGGAAGACCACGGCGTCCGACTCCTTGGGCACCAGAGGAAGCCCAGGCTCCAGGCGGCGCAGGGGGTGGTTGATGGGCCGGACCACCACGTAAAAGCCCCTTTCCTTGGCCCTTTGGATTTCCGAAAAGGCGTAGAAGGCGGGGAAGGCCTGGACGTCCACGGGAAAGCCCAGCCACGACCCAAGCCTTTCCGTGGGGAGGCGGTAGGCCCTTTGCAGAAGGTCCAGAAGCCAAGCCTCCCCTTTGAGGTAGTACCAGCCCGCCCGGGCGGGAAGCCCCTCCTCCTGAAGCTCCCGCCCCTGGCGGTAGAGGAGCGCCTTCGGCGATCCAGTCCTTGACCAGGCGCTCGGGGAAAGCCACCCCGTTCACCCCTTGGGCCCGGTATTGCGCCAGGGCCTCGAGGAGGCTTTGCCCTTGGGCCCTGGCCTGGGCGCGCACCGCTTCGGCGTCTAGGACCAGGGCCACAGGCCCCGGCCTTTCCGCCCGGAGCCTAGGGAAAAGGGCCAGGAGGGAGGGCACGAGGGCCAGGAAGAGGAGAAGGTGCAGAAGCCGCTTCATGCCGCCCCCACCTCCCCCATGCGGGCGAGGGCCTTGGCCACCAGCATCTCCAGGGCCACGGGGTTCTGGCCGCCCCCGGGCAGGATCACGTCGGCGTACCGCTTGGAGGGCTCCACGAAGGCCTGGTGCATGGGCTTCACCCGCTGGAGGTACTGGTCCACCACCTCCTTAAGGGTGCGCCCCCGTTCCTCCACGTCCCGGAGGAGCCTGCGGATGAAGCGCTCGTCGCGTCGGCGTCCACGAAGACCTTGAGGTCCATCAGCCGCCTTAGGGCTTCGGGGTAGAGGACCAGGATGCCCTCCAGGATCACTACTGGCGCGGACTGCACCCGCTCGGTCTCGGGGCTTCGGGCGTAGGCCTTGAAGTCGTAAAGGGGCATCTCCACCAGGCTTCCCCGGAGGAGGGCCTCGGCGTGGGCCACGTACAGGTCCAGGTCAAAGGCCTCAGGGTGGTCGTAGTTCACCTGCAGGCGCTGGGGAAAAGGCAGGTGGGAGAGGTCCCGGTAGTAGTGGTCCATGGGCAGAAGGGCCACCCGCTGGCCCAGAGTCTGGGCCAGGGCCCGGGCCAGGGTGGTCTTGCCGCTGGCGCTACCCCCAGCGATGCCGATGACGAAAGGCTTGGCGGCGCTCACCCCTCCATGATAAGGGGCGGCTTCAGCGGGCCACGGCCGCGGGTTCCTGGGAGTGGCCGATGGCCTTCTCGGTTTCCGGGTCAAAGGCGTGGAGGCGGCCCGTGTCCGCCAGAAGCTCCACCCGGTCCCCAGGCTTGACGGGGGCGTGGCCGTCCACCTTGGCCACGAGAACGGTGCCGTCCACGCTCACGTGGAGCTCGGTCTCCGCTCCCAAAGGCTCCACCACTTCCACCTCGCCCCGGATGGCGTTTTCCTCCTCGGGGATCACCGTGAAGCCCTTGAGGCCCAGGTGCTCGGGGCGGAGGCCCATCCAGACCTCCTTGCCGGCGTAGGGCCGGAGGCTTTGCGCCAGGATGGGGTTGGTGCGGATGCGGAAGCCCGGGGCGCTAAGGTAGACCTTTTCTCCCTGCACTTCCACGGAGGCCTTGATGAAGTTCATGGAGGGGCTTCCGATGAAGCCCGCCACGAAGCGGTTGGCGGGGAAGTCGTAAAGGCGGAGGGGGGTGTCCACCTGCTGGACCTCCCCGTCCTTCATGACCACGATGCGGTGGCCCAGGGTCATGGCCTCCACCTGGTCGTGGGTGACGTAGATGGTGGTGACCCCAAGGCGCCTCTGCAGCTTGGCGATCTCGGCCCGCATCTCCACCCGGAGCTTGGCGTCCAGGTTGGAGAGGGGCTCGTCCATGAGGAAGACCTTGGTTCCCGCACGATGGCCCTTCCCATGGCCACCCGCTGGCGCTGCCCGCCCGAGAGCTCCCGGGGCTTGCGGTTGAGGAGGTGCTCGATCTTCAGGATGCGGGCGGCCTCCTTCACCCTCCGGTCAATCTCGTCCTTGGGGTAGCGCCGGAGGCGGAGCCCGAAGGCCATGTTTTCGTAGACGTTCATATGGGGGTAGAGGGCGTAGTTCTGGAAGACCATGGCGATGTCCCGGTCCTTGGGGGGGACGTCGTTCACCAAGCGGTCGCCGATGTAGATCTTGCCCTCGGAGATCTCCTCCAGCCCGGCGATCATGCGGAGGGTGGTGGTCTTGCCGCAGCCCGAGGGCCCCACGAAGACCACGAACTCCCCCTCTTCCGTCTCCAGGTTGAAGTCCTTGACCGCCACCACCTTGCCGAAGCGCTTCCACACGTGCTCCAGCTTTACCTTAGCCATGGCTACCTCCTCGCCCCGCGCTTTGAGCCGCTTCGGACCCATCGGGGGCTTGGGAGCATTGTATACCAGCCGTGGGGCGGTTTCCCTCCCGTGGTATCCTCAGGGCCGGGCCTACGGGCCTTCCCATGCTGAGGTTGGAGAACATCACCAAACGCTTTGGTCCCGTGGTGGCCAACCGCGGGGTGAGCCTCGAGGTGAAAAGGGGAGAGGTCCTGGCCCTCCTGGGGGAAAACGGGGCGGGGAAGACCACCTTGGTGAGCCTCCTTTACGGCCTTTACGCCCCCGACGAGGGGCGCATCCTCCTGGAGGGCCAGGAGGTGGTCATCCCCTCCCCCAAGGCGGCCCAGCGGCTTGGCATCGCCTGGTGCCCCAGCACCCCGAGCTCATAGAGGCCCACTCGGTGGCGGAGAACCTGGCCTTGGGCCTGGAGCTCCCCTCCTTCTTCTCCCGCCGGTCCCTTCTCCGGAGGCTTCAAGCCCTCCTCCAGGACCACCCCCTGGGGGTGGACCTAAAGGCCCCCGTCCACCGCCTCTCCGCCGGGGAGAAGCAACGGGTGGAGCTCCTCCGGGCCCTCCTTGCCCGGCCCAGGGTGCTCATCCTGGACGAGCCCACCAGCGTCCTTACCCCCAAGGAAGCCGAGGACCTCTTCCAGGAGGTGCGGCGGCTCAAGGAGAGGGGCCTCGCCATCCTCTTCATCAGCCACAAGCTGGACGAGGTCCTGGCCATCGCCGACCGCATCGCCGTCCTCCGGGCCGGGGAAAAGGTGGGG
>BBBN01000074.1 GCA_001311585.1 Thermus sp. JCM 17653 | reverse complement strand
CTTCGGCCTCGCCTTCTTGGGCTCCGCCCTCATCGCCTTCGGGGAGGGGGGTGGGGTGGGGCTTAGCCCCGGGGCCCTCCTCGTCCTCCTCGCCGCCCTCTCCACTTCTTTTTACTTCGTCCTGCAAAAGCCCTTCTTCGGCCGCTACAAGAGTGAGGAAATGACCGTCTACACCCTGCTTCTCGGCACCCTGCCCCTTCTCGGCTTCCTCCCCGGGCTTCCCGAGGCCCTGAGGACGGCGCCCAGGCCCGCACTCCTCTCCGCCCTCTACCTCGGGGTCTTCCCCGGGGCCTTGGCCTACCTCACCTGGACCTACGCCCTTTCCCGCACCCCGGCCTCCCGCCTCTCCTCCTTCCTCTACCTCTCCCCGGTCCTGGCCCTCTTCGTCGCCTACCTCTGGCTCGGGGAGGTGCCCTCCCCCCTCTCCCTCCTGGGCGGGGGGGTTGCTCTCCTCGGGGTCCTCCTGGTGAACCTCAGGGCGTAGAATGGGCCGGGGTGAAGGCCATGGAGGTCAAGCGGATCGGCGTGGTGGGCGCGGGGCAGATGGGAAGCGGCATCGCCCAGGTGGCGGCGAGCGCGGGCTACGAGGTGGTCCTCGTGGACGTGGCGGAAAGTTTCCTGGAAAGGGGCCTCGCCGCCATAAGGCGCTCTTTGGTCAAGTTCCTGGAGAAGGGAAAGATCACCCAGGAGGCCTACGAAGAGGCCTTGGGGCGGATCCGGACGAGCCTGAGCCTCGAGGACCTCAAAGACGCCGACCTCATCGTGGAGGCCATCGTGGAGGACGAGGGGGAGAAGCGGAGGCTCTTTGAGCGCCTGGGGGCTTTGGCCAAGCCCGAGGCCATCCTCGCCAGCAACACCAGCTCCATCCCCATCACCGCCCTCGCCCGCTACTCGGGGCGTCCGGAGCGCTTCATCGGCATGCACTTCTTCAACCCCGTGCCCCTCATGCAGCTCGTGGAGGTGATCCGGGGGGAGCTCACCTCCGAGGCCACCCGGGACACCGTGGTGGGGGTGGCGAGGCGCATGGGGAAGACCCCCCTGGAGGTCCAGGACTACCCCGGCTTCATCTCCAACCGCCTCCTCATGCCCATGATCAACGAGGCCATTGAGGCCCTGCGGGAAGGGGTGGCCACCAAGGAGGCCATTGACGGCATCATGCGCCTCGGGATGAACCACCCCATGGGGCCCCTGGAGCTCGCCGACTTCATCGGCCTGGACACCTGCCTGGCCATCATGGAGGTCCTCCACCGGGGCTTCGGGGACGACAAGTACCGGCCCTCCCCCCTCCTTCGCCGCATGGTCCAGGCGGGGCTTTTGGGCCGCAAGACGGGGCGGGGCTTTTACGCCTACGACGAGAAGGGCAACAAGGTAGGCTAAGTGCCCGCACGTTGTTTTCGCAACATGGGACGCCCGAAACAGGGTGAGAAGAAGGCCCTTTTGGGGCCCCCGCCGCGGCGAAAGCCGCGGTGGGGTACTTAACACCACCCCATGCTGGCGCAAGCAGCATGGGGCCCCAGGGAAGGGCCCTTGTCCCGCCTTACATGGCCATTTGTGGAAGCTCTTCCATAGGTGGGGTATACTGGGCCCATGGAGCTTCCCCGCGCCTATGGCCTCCTCCTCCACCCCACGAGCCTCCCCGGCCCCTACGGCGTGGGCGTCCTGGGGGAGGAGGCCCGGGACTTCCTCCGCTTCCTGCGGGAGGCGGGGGGACGGTACTGGCAGGTCCTCCCCCTGGGCCCCACGGGCTATGGCGACTCCCCGTACCAGTCCTTCAGCGCCTTCGCCGGAAACCCCTACCTCGTAGACCTGAGGCCCCTTGCGGAGCGGGGCTACCTGCGCCTCGAGGACCCCGGCTTCCCCCAGGGCCGGGTGGACTACGGCCTCCTCTACGCCTGGAAGTGGCCCGCCCTGAAGGCGGCCTTCCGGGGCTTCCAGGAGAAGGCCCCCCCGGAGGAGCGGGAAGACTTCGCCCGCTTCCAGGCGGAGGAGGCTTACTGGTTGAGGGACTACGCCCTCTTCATGGCCCTCAAAGGCCGGCATGGGGGGCTTCCCTGGAACCGGTGGCCCCTCCCCCTGAGGAAGCGGGAGCGAAGGCCCTAAAGGAGGCGGAGGAGGCCTTGGCGCAGGAGGTGGCCTTCCACGCCTTCACCCAGTGGCTCTTCTTCCGCCAGTGGGGGGCCCTGAAGGCGGAGGCCGAGGCTTTGGGCCTCAGGATCATCGGGGACATGCCCATCTTCGTGGCCGAGGACTCCGCCGAGGTCTGGGCCCATCCCGAGTGGTTTCACCTGGACGAGGAGGGCCGCCCCACGGTGGTGGCCGGGGTGCCCCCCGACTACTTCTCGGAAACTGGCCAGCGCTGGGGTAACCCCCTTTACCGCTGGGACGTTCTGGAGCAGGAGGGATTCTCCTTCTGGATCCGCCGCCTGGAGAAAGCCCTGGAGCTCTTCCACCTGGTGCGCATAGACCACTTCCGCGGCTTTGAGGCCTACTGGGAGATCCCCGCCAGTTGCCCCACGGCGGTGGAGGGGCGCTGGGTCAAGGCTCCGGGGGAGAAGCTTTTCCAGAAGATCCAGGAGTTCTTCGGCGAGGTGCCCATCCTGGCTGAGGACCTGGGGGTCATCACCCCCGAGGTGGAGGCCCTGCGCGACCGCTTCGGCCTCCCCGGATGAAGGTGTTGCAGTTCGCCTTTGACGACGGGATGGAAAACCCCTTCCTCCCCACAACTACCCCGCCCACGGCCGGGTGGTGGTTTACACCGGCACCCACGACAACGACACCACCCTGGCTGGTACCGCACGGCCACCCCCCACGAAAGGGCCTTCCTGGAGCGTTACCTGGCGGACTGGGGGATTTTCTTCCAGGAGGAGGCGGAGGTGCCCTGGGCCCTGATG
Organism: Thermus sp. JCM 17653; assembly: GCA_001311585.1. Lineage (GTDB taxonomy): Bacteria > Deinococcota > Deinococci > Deinococcales > Thermaceae > Thermus. The sequence goes on along the minus strand of BBBN01000074.1, from coordinate 4,384 downwards.
CGCCTGGGGATGGCCTCCGTGGCCCGGCTTGCCGTTTACCCGGTGCAGGACGTCCTCTCCTTGGGTAGCGAGGCCCGGATGAACTACCCGGGAAGGCCCTCGGGGAACTGGGCCTGGCGGCTCCTTCCGGGAGGGCTTACCCCGGAGCACGGGGCGAGGCTTAGGGCCATGGCCGAGGCCACGGGCCGGATATGACACCACCCCATGCTGGCTTGGGCCAGCATGGGGGCCCCGGCCAAAAAGGCCCGCAGGGCTTCCGTACTTGGGCTTAGGCGAAGGATTCACGCCAAAGGGGTACGAGCCCCCCGAAGGGGGCTCGGAAGGGTTCTGGGCCCTAGCCAGGGCCTTTTTCACCAGCTCCACGATCTCGTCAATGGTGTCGGCCACGGGGATGCCCGCCTCGGCGAAGGCCTTAAGCTTGGACTCCGGCGTGCCCACGTTGCCCATGATGATGGCTCCGGCGTGGCCCATGCGCTTTCCCTTGGGGGCGGAGCGGCCCCCGATGAAGCCCACCACGGGCTTCTTCATGTGGTCCTTCACCCACGCCGCCGCCTCCTCCTCGTCGGAGCCGCCGATCTCCCCGATGAGCACCACGGCCTCGGTCTCCGGGTCCTCGTTGAAGAGGGGAAGGAGGTCCTTGAAGGTGGTGCCGATGACGGGGTCGCCCCCTATCCCTACGGTGGTGGTGGTGCCGAGCCCCGCTTGGGAGAGGGCGGCCGCGGCCTCGTAGGTGAGGGTGCCGGAGCGGCTGATGAGGCCCACCTTTCCCCGCTTGAAGACGTGGCCCGGCATGATGCCGATCTTGGTCTCCTCGGCGCTGATGATCCCCGGGCAGTTCCCTCCGATGAGGCGGGAGCCCAGGGCCTTGATCTCCTCCACCGCCCGCACCATGTCCAGGGTGGGGATGCCCTCGGTGATGAGGACGATGAGGGGGATCCCGGCGTGGGCGGCTTCCAGGGCGGCGTCCGCCGCCATGGGGGCGGGCACGAAGATGATGGAGGCGTCCACCTCGTGGTTCGCCACCGCCTCCTTCACCGTGTCGTACACCGGCACCCCCAGGACCTCACTCCCTCCCTTGCCCGGGGTGACCCCGGCCACGATCTTGGTGCCGTAGGAAAGCATCTGCTGGGTGTGGAACTGCCCTTCCCGGCCGGTGATGCCCTGGACCAGGACCCGGGTCTCGCGGTTCACCAGGATCACGCCGCACCTCCCACCATGGCCACGATGGCCTTGGCCGCCTCAAGGGACGTGGGGTACATGTAGATGGGCTTCCCCTCCAAAAGCTTCTTGGCCTCCTCCTCGGCGGTGCCCGCCACCCGCATCACCACGGGCTTGGTGAGGAGACCCTCCTCCAGGGCGCGGATCACCCCCTTGGCCACCTCGTCCGCCCGGGTGATGCCCCCGAAGATGTTGATGAAGACCCCCTTCACCTCAGGGTCCTTGAGGACGACCTTGAGGGCGTTGTAGACCACCTCCGCCTTGGCCCCGCCGCCGATGTCCAGGAAGTTGGCGGGCCTGCCCCCTACCCGGTTCACCAGGTCCAGGGTGTACATCACGAGGCCCGCCCCGTTGCCGATGATGCCGATGTTGCCGTCAAGCTTCACGTAAGCGAAGCCGTAGTTGCTGGCCTCCACCTCCAGGGGGTGCTCGGCCTCCACCTCCCTGAGCTCGGCGAGGTCGGGGTGGCGGAAGAGGGCGTTGTCGTCCAGGACGATCTTGGCGTCGGCGGCCACGATGTGGCCTTCCGTGGTCACCACCAGGGGGTTGATCTCGGCGATGGAGGCGTCCACCCTCTCGTAGGCCCGGTAGAGGGCCACCAGGACCTGGGCGAGCTTGTTGAGGTTGCCTTCAAGCCCCGCCCGCTTCGCCATCTCCCGGGCCTCAAAGGGGCGGAAGCCTTGTGGGGGTCAATCCAGAACTTGTGGATGGCCTCGGGGTTTCTGGCGGCCACCTCCTCGATGTCCACGCCCCCCTCCTTGGAGAGCATGAGGACCACCCGCTTCTTGGCGCGGTCCAGGATGAGGCCCGCGTAGTACTCCTTGGCGATGTCCACCGCCTCGGCCACCAGGACCTTCTTCACGGTGAGGCCCTTGATGTTCATGCCCAGGATGGCCTGGGCCTTCTCGTAGGCCTCCTGGGGGGTGTCGGCGAGCTTCACTCCCCCCGCCTTGCCTCTCCCCCCACGTGCACCTGGGCCTTGATGACCACCCGCTTGCCGAACTCCTCGGCGATCCTCTTCGCCTCGTCCGGGGTGTAGGCCACCTTGCCCGGCGGCACGGGCACCCCGTAGCGGGCCAGGATCTCCTTGGCTTGATACTCGTGCAGGTTCAAGCTCCACCTCCTTGGCCGGCCAAGGCCAGGAGCATTATACCTTCAGGCCTCCGCGGCGGGTCGGGCGAAGAAGAGGCGGCCCACCTGGGTCTGGATGGCCTGGGTGATGACCACCTCCACCTCCTGGCCCCGGTAGCGGATACCCCCGTCCACCACCACCATGGAGCCGTCCTCCAGGTAGCCCACCCCCTGGTGGGGCTCCTTGCCCTCCTTGAGGATGTGGAGCCTCAGGGTGTCCCCCACCTGGAGCTGGGGGCGAAGGGCCTGGGCCAGGGCCTGGACCGACAGGGCCTTCACCCCGTAGATCCGGGCCATCTGCAAAAGGGCGAGGTCGTTGCTGACCAGGGCCGCCCCCAGGTCCCGGGCCAGGAAGAGGAGCTTCTCGTCCACGCTCTCCCCCTTTGGGGTTTCCTCCACCACCTCCAGGGGGAGGTGCTCCTTCAGCCTCTCCAGGGCCTCGAGGCCCCGCCTTCCCTTGGCCCGCTTCAGGGCGTCGGGGCTGTCGGCGAAGTGCTGGAGCTCCTTCAGGACGAAGTGGGGCACGTAGAGGGGGCCTTCCAAGAAACCCGTGGCCGCCACCTCGGCGAGGCGCCCGTCCACCAGGACGCTGGTGTCCAGCACCTTGCCCCCCTGGGGGCGGCGTTCCCTTTGGGGGGGGCGGAGGTACTCCTTGTACCCCAAGGCCAGGTAGGCGAAGAGGCCCACCAGGAAGAGGGCCAGAAGGAGGCTGTGGTAGGGGCTGAAGCCCGGCACCTGGGAAAGGAGGCTGGTGAGGAGCACGGTGAAGAGGAGGCCCAGGGTGGCCCCCAGGGTGAGGGCCACCGGCACCTCGGGAGGGAGGGCCCGCAGGCGGGCCAGGCGCCTCTCCAGGAAGGCCTCCAGCCGGGGGGCCAGGAGGACCCCGCTCAGGAAGCCCGCCGCGGCCAGATAGAGGCGGTTCAGGGAGAGGAAGCCGGCGGAGCGGGGGAGGAGGCCCAGGCCCTCCAGGGCCACCGCCCCTGGTAGCCCACAAGGGCGAAGAGGAGGTAGAGGAAAAGACGCCCGTTCATCCCAGGTACCGCTCCACCGCTTCCCCCAGGCTTCGGGTGTTGCCGGGGTGCAGGAAGCGGGCGAAGCCCGCCCGCTCCCCCTCCCGAAGCCGCCTCTCCAGGCCGGTGACGCTCCGCACCTCTCCCAGAAGCCCCACCTCCCCCACGGCCGCCAGGTCCTGGGGCAGGGGCCTTCCCACCACCGCAGAATACACCGCCAGGGCCACGGCCAGGTCCAGCCCGGGGTCCAAGACCTTAAGCCCCCCGGCCAGGTTCACGTAGACGTCCAGGTTGGCCAGGGGCAGGCCAAGCCGCCTTTCCAGCACCGCCAGGACCATGTCCACCCGCCTGGCCTCCAGCCCCTGGACCACCCGGCGGGGGGCGGGGAAGGGGGTCTTGGCGGCCAGGGCCTGGACCTCGAGGGCCAAAGCCCGCTCCCCCGCCAGGGCCAAAGCGATGGCGCTCCCCGGCACCCCCAAAGGCCTCTCCAGGAGGAAGGCCTCCGAGGGGTTTTTCACCTCCAGCAGCCCCTCCTCCTCCATGCGGAAGACCCCGAGCTCCCCCACGGGGCCGAAGCGGTTCTTGGCGCTCCTTAAGACCCGGTAGACCCCAGCGGTCTCCAGGTAGAGGGTGGCGTCCACGGCGTGCTCCACGCTCTTGGGCCCCGCTACCACCCCCTCCTTGGTCACGTGCCCCACCAGGACCACCGCGGCCCCGCTTTCCTTGGCGAAGCGCACGAAGGCGGAGGTGGCCTCACGCACCGCCACCAGGCTCCCGGGGCTTCCTCCGGCCTCTATGGTCTGGATGGAGTCCACAAAGAGGGCCTCGGGGGGCTCCCGCTCCAGGAGGTGGAGGAGGGGTTCCAACCGGGTCTCCCGGAGGAGGAGGAGGTCCTTCACCCCAAGGCGCCGGCCCGCAGCTTGATCTGGGCCGGGGACTCCTCTCCCGCCAGGTAGTAGACCCGCTCCGGCATGGCCTTGGCCATCTCCAGGAGGAGGGTGCTCTTGCCCACCCCGGGCTCCCCC
>BBBN01000073.1 GCA_001311585.1 Thermus sp. JCM 17653 | reverse complement strand
CTCTCCCCCTTCCGGGCCAGGGCCCACTTCCCCAGGGGGAAGGCCCGCTCGGCGAGGAGCCTCTCCCCCGCAGGGCCCCCTCAAAGCGGTAGGCCTTCTTGGGCTCCAGGAAGGCGGTGAAGCCCCGGGCCCGGGCCAGGGTGAGCCGGAAGGCCTCCCCGCTCTTGGGCTGGACCAGGACCACGAGCCTCCGCCCGTCGGCGTGGAGGAGGAGGCCGTGGACCACCAGCTCCGGCCCCTCCAGGGGGCGCTTGAGCTTGGTGGCCGCCTGGGCCAGGACGAGCCTTCCCTCCCCGTCCGTCCTAGGCCAGAGGCCGAAGACCCCCTCCCCCCGGTGCTCCTCGGGCTGGGTGAGGGCGTACCCCGCCACCTCCACCCGACACCCCGGGGGAAGGCGGGGGCTGGAGAAACCCTCCTCCCCCAGGCTCCCCTCCAGGAAGAGGGTGGCCTGGTGGGGATGTGGGGCCCGCGCCTCTCCTTGGTGGCCTCCCGCCCCTCCTCCACCCTCCCTCCTAGAGGCCGAAGCGCCTGAGCACCTCCCGGGCCCGGTCCACCACGCTCTTCCCCGTCCCCTCGGGCCTCTCCTCCTCCAAGGAGCGGAGGAAGGCCAGGAGGCTCTCCCGGGTGATCCGGGCCGAGCGGGGGGTGGGGTAAACCCGCTTCAGACGGCCCGCCCGGATCAAGCGGTACACCGTCATCCGGGACACCCCCAAGGCTTGAGCCACTTCCCTGATGGTCAGCAGGAGCTTGCCCTCAAGAGGGCCGCTTCCCTCACTCATGCCCCCATGTTACCGGTAGTGCATCAAGGTTACACTTGGTAACTTCCAGAGTTACAGACTCCCGGAGTCTGTAAGTCTGGAAGTCCGTAAGTTTGTCGCAAACTTCCATCATTTGTCGCAACCCTCCGCCGGCCGCCCCGGCTCCTTGCCCGCCCTTTTTTTCGGGGGTTTTCGCCCTCCCGGACGGGGCTCTTCCTCGGTCTGGGCCTCCCTCCTCCACTTCGCCAAACGAACCTTTTGCGAATGCTATACTTCGGGAAAGCGGGGGCGGGGGCCCTCGAGGGCACCCTCCCCCCGGAGGGGTAGAATGGAGCCATGCCCAAGACCAAGGAGCCCCGACTGAAGGCCCTGCTCAAGTCGCCCGAGTGGCGGCGCTTGGCGGAAGCAATGGCCCTGGAGCCCCCGGAGGCCCAAGCCCCGCTTCAAGCCCTGGCGTCCCCGAGTGAAGGGGGTACCCCTGGATGCCGTCCTCCAGGACCTCCGGCGCTGAGCCCCTCTTCCTGGACACCAGCGTCCTGGTGCGCCTTTACTACCTGGAGCCCGAGGACCCCTTTGAATGGGCCGTGGACCTGGCCCAGCGCCCCGGGACCCTCCTCGCCGCTTCCCACCTGGCCTATGTGGAGACCCTGGCCACCTTCCACGCCCTGCGCCGGGGAAGGGCCATCACCTCCCGCCGCCACGCTTCCCTGAGCACCGCTTTCCGGTCCGACTGGCCCACCTTCCTCCGCGTGCCCCTGAGCCCTCCCGTGGTCCAGCTGGCGGGCGCCTTGGCCGAGGAGCATCCCTTGAGGGGAGCGGACGCCTCCAGCTCGCCTCCTTCGCCTGGCTCTGGGAGAAGGAGGGGAAGGGGCGCTTCTTCACCCTGGACCGAAGGCTCTACCTTGTGGCCCGTGACCTGGTGCCCACCGTGCCCGTTCCCGCCTTTGAGGAGGTCTGAAGATGGTAGCCGCCCAAGACCCCCACGCCGAGCTCCTCCACCGCTTCCGCAGGTACCTGGAGATGGAGGAAGGCCGCTCCCCCCGCACCGCCAAGGAGTACCTCATGGACTGCGCCCTCTTCTCCCGCCTGAGCTCTCATCCCTTCGTGTGCTACCTCATAGCTCCACTCCGGCCATCCTCAGGAGCACCCGGCTACGGATGAGGTTGTGAACAAGCGTCAGCGGAGCTACCTTGCGGATGAGGTTGACCCGGGCCACCAGACCCCAGTAGGACCGGGCTACAAGATGTTTCCCTGACGGGAAAGCAGCTATCCGGTGAAGCCCCAAAGACCGCACCATCACGCTGAACCGGGTCTCAAGCAAGATAGCCCCTGCGGGGCTGACCCAGTTCCTGACCCTTCCCAACAAGATACGCTTGCGCGTGACCCACCTCTTCCACCCCGTCTCCACCACCTTTCCTCCCCTGACCCGATAGCGGGGTCTTGACCCCCTGAACCCAGCGAGTCACGCATCAGCGTATCTTGCCTCCCCGGTCCCCCAAGACCGCGGGCAGATCCCCCAAAAGCTCCCTCCCCCAGGTCTCCCGAGCATTCCCGTCTTTTTTTCACACCCCAGAGGTTGGGGTCAAGTAGCACACGAAGGCATTACCGATTCTCATGCCCAGTTTTCGCAAAGCACTTCCGCCTGCTCGAGCACCGTCTGGGTCGCCTTCTCCGCTTATCGGGAGGATAGCCGTACTTGCGGAGAACCCGCTTCACCAGGCGGCGAAGATGGGCGCGCGCGTTCTCCCGCTCGGTCCAGTCGATGGTGACGTTGCGCCGCACCGTGTCGACAAGCTCGCGAGCGATCTGCTGAAGCGTTGGCTCGCCGAGGACCTTCACGGCGCTGTCGTTGGTTTCGAGGGCGTCGTAGAAGGCGAGTTCCTCTTCCGACAGCCCCAGTGATTCGCCTCTACGGTCGGCTTCCCGCATCTCCTTGGCGAGGGCAATCAGCTCCTCGATCACCTGGGCTGCTTCGACCGCCCGGTTCTGGTAGCGGCGGATCGCCTGTTCCAGGAGCTCCGCGAACGAGCGGGCCTGGATCAGGTTCTTGCGCCGACGCGTCTTGATCTCGCCTTCGAGGAGCTTGCGCAGGAGCTCCACGGCCAGATTCCGCTGCGGCATTCCTCGCACCTCGGCCAGGAACTCCTCGGAGAGGATCGAGATGTCGGGTTTCTTCAAGCCCGCGGCGGCGAAGAGGTCCACCACGCCTCAGGCGCGATCGCCCGGGAGACGATCTGGCGGATGGCGTGCTCGAGATCCTCCTCGGACCGCTGTTCGCTCGGGGCGCGCTTGGCGAGCACCGCCCGCACCGCTTGGAAGAAGGCCACGTCGTCGCGGATAGCGAGGGCTTTCTCGTGAGGCACGGCGAGCGCGAAGGCGCGCGAGAGCTCCGAGACCGCTTGCAGCAGCCGTTCCTTGCCGTTCTCCTGCGCGAGGATGTGCTCCTGGGCAGCGGGAAGCAGCGACAGTCGCTCCTCGGGCCTGCCAGCCTTCCAAGCGGACCAATCGAAGCCGTAGAAGAGGTCGCAGCAGACCTCGTACTTCTCCTGCATGACCGACACCGCTTCGCTCTGGTCGATGGCGGTCCGCCCCGTCCCACCGCTTTCCGTGTAGGTGGCGAGGGCCTGCTTGAGCTCGTGCGCCAGTCCCAGGTAGTCCACCACCAGGCCACCGGGCTTGTCACGGAAGACGCGGTTCACCCGGGCGATCGCCTGCATGAGGCCGTGGGCTCGCATCGGCTTGTCGAGGTACATGGTGTGGAGCGACGGCGCGTCGAAGCCCGTGAGCCACATGTCGCGGACGATGACGAGCTTGAAGGGATCGCTCGGGTCGCGGAAGCGCTTGGCGAGGAACTCCCGGCGCTGCTTGTTGCGGATGTGCGGCTGCCAGTCGAGGGGGTCGGAAGCCGAGCCCGTCATCACCACCTTGATCTGGCCCCGGTCGTCGGCCTCGTCGTGCCAATCAGGACGGAGGCGCACGATCTCGTTGTAGAGCTCGACGCAGATGCGCCGGCTCATGCAGACGACCATCGCCTTGCCGTCCAAGGCTTCCAGCCGCCGCTCGAAGTGGTCCACGATGTCCTGGGCCACGAGGCGGATGCGCTTCTCCGCTCCGACGACCGCTTCGAGCTGCGCCCACTTGGTCTTGAGCCGCTCCTTGCGCTCGACTTCCTCGCCCTCGGTGACCTCCTCAAACTCCTCGTCAATCCTCGGCTTCAGTTCCTCGGGAAGGTCGAGCTTGGCGAGCCGGCTCTCGTAGTAGATGGGCACGGTGGCCTTGTCTTCGACCGCTCGCTGGATGTCGTAGATCGAGATGTAGTCTCCGAAGACCGAGCGGGTGTTGCGGTCCTCGAGCTCCAAGGGGGTGCCCGTGAACCCGATGAAGGAGGCGTTGGGCAGGGCATCGCGCATGTGCCGGGCGAAGCCGTCGATGAAGTCGTACTGGCTGCGGTGGGCTTCGTCGGCGATGACCACGATGTTGCGGCGCTCAGAAAGGGTCGGGTAGCGGTCGCCCTTCTCCTCGGGGAGGAACTTCTGGATGGTGGTGAAGATGACACCGCCCGCCTGTCGTCCCTGAAGCAGCTCGCGAAGGTGCGCCCGGCTCTCGGCCTGGATCGGGTCCTGCCCGAGGAGGTCCCGGCAGCGGGAGAAGACACCGAAGAGCTGGCCGTCCAGGTCGTTGCGGTCGGTGAGGACGACGATGGTGGGGTTCTCCATCGCGGGGTGGCGGATGATCCGGCCCGCGTAGAAGACCATCGTGAGGCTCTTGCCCGAGCCCTGGGTGTGCCAAATCACGCCAATGCGGCGGTCGCCGGGCTCCCCGCCAGGCTTGCGTCTTGCCTCGTGTTGGCCCCTTGTCTCGGCAACAGCCTGCTCCCGCAGCGCCGCGGCGCGCAGCGTCTCCTCCACCGCCACGTTCACGGCGTGGAACTGGTGGTAGCCTGCCATCTTCTTGGCGAGCTTCCCGCCCCCCTCGTCCTCGAACACGATGAAGTCGCGCACGAGCTGGAGGAACCGGCGCCTCTCGAACACGCCCTCGATGAGCACCTGGAGCTGCGGGGTCTCCAGTGGCGCCACTGTTTCCCCGCTGATCGTGCGCCAGGGCATGAACCGGTCGCGGTCGGCGGTGAGCGTCCCGATGCGGGCCTCGAGCCCATCGGAGATGACGAGCGCCTCGTTGTAGACAAAGAGAGAGGGGATCTCGTGCTTGTAGGTCTGGAGCTGGTGGTAGGCAGACCAGATGGAAGCCTGCTCATCGGTGGGGTTCTTCAGCTCGATGATGGCGAGGGGCAGCCCGTTCACGAACAGCACGATGTCGGCGCGGCGGGTGTGGCGGTTCTCGCTCACCGTGAACTGGTTCACCGCGAGCCAGTCGTTCTCGTCGGGATCGTCGAAGCCCAGGATCCGGGCCTGCGCCCCCGCGATCGAGCCGTCCGGCCGGCGGTACTCCACCGTCACGCCGTCCACGATGAGTCGGTGCAGGTTGCGGTTGCGCTGCTCCAGGGTTGCTCCTCCGGGTGGACAAGTTTGCGAAAGGCCTCCTGGAGCGCCTCGGGAGGCAGGTCAGGGTTCAGCCGCCCGAGGGCGTCCCGGAGGCGCTGCTCCAGAACAACCTGGCCGTAGTCCTCGCGTTCGGCGGAGAGTTCGCCGGGGGCGATCTCGGCGCCGTGCTTGACCGCCCAGCCGAGGGATTCCAGCCAACCCAAGGCGGCGGATTCGACGGTGGATTCGGTGAAGGCAGTCACGGCCTACCCCCCTTGCTCTTCGTACGGTGCTTTCGCCAGATGTCGTCGGCGCTCTCCTTCTTCAGAGCCTCCTTGATGGTGTCGATTGCCTTCGGAGAGTACCGTTTGTGTGTTTGACTGCCGATCTTGAACTCTTTGTAGCACTCCTGGTTCCTGCGAAGATCCAAGTAATCCACGACCGCCAGCAACTTCGGCATTGTCAGGCCGACCTTTTCGGCCAGCTGCTTCGCGCCCAGGCTGTAAAAGTCCAGTTCGTTTACTCGCTTCACCGCGACGACCAAAGCACCGGGCGTCCCCTCAGGCACCAGTTGGACCGGAATGCCTTCTTTCTTCGACAAGCGGAGCAAGAGGCTTGGCCCAGTGCCATCTGTAACAATCTCGACAGCCGCCGCGCCGGGGAAGATATCGGCCCAGGTCCTGCCCTTCGACACCTCCTTACCGATGCGCCGTAGGTCCGCGTCACTCGGCTGCCCCTTCTCGCCCCGGATCGTGGCGTCCAGGATCGCTAGCGGACGAAGGCGGGCCAGCGCTTCAAGCCGCCTTCGCCGGCCTGGCCCTAAAAGCTTCTTGATCTCGCCGACCTCGGAGTCAAACAGCGTTGCAAGGTCCGTCGGCGGCGAGGTCGAGACGGGGAGAACCCGCGTCGGAAGCCGGATAGCAAACTCCTGGTTGAAGACGCTCTTCAGCAGATCCCGGAACAGCGTGACGCCCGACTGGACATGCATGTAGAGCTGGCCTTCGGAGATGTCTAGCAAGTGGTGCTGCGCCGCGTCCCGTAGCCCGTTGATTGTCTGCAGCACGAGAGCCTGCTCCTCACTCAGGTACCTGATCGCCCCGTCACTCAAAGAGCGCCGCACACACGCGTCGAATCCGATCGTTTGCTTAGCCCGCTTCTCGCGGATACGCCCCCCGCGATGCAAAATGGCGGCCTTCATCTGCATCTCGAAGGCATGGTCAAGCATGATGAGCGTGCTGCTCACCCGCCCCCGGTCGTGGGGTCGATTGAACAGCTCGATGGCCAGTACGAGCGAGTCGCACGCTTTGTTAAGCAAGAGCTTGGCCTCGCGCTTCATACGCCCCTTCTCTCCAGAAATCGTTCCGCATCCTTCACACGCAGCTCGCCGGAGATGAGCTTGGGCAAGAGCGCATCGCGCAGGGCCGCCAGGGTGCGGGATTCGAGACGGTGCTTCCAAAAACTCTCGAAGATTGGCGATATGTAGCTGTCCATAACACCGAGCGGCGACGGAGGCGGGACTGCAAGCGTGGCTTGAGATAGGTGATGGCGTTGGATGTGTCCCATAGTTGTGGCTTTGCCCGCAGCGATGCGCCGGAATTCGTCGAGGTGGGCATGAACGCCGAAATAGCAGAGCCAGCGTGGGTAATGCCTCGGAACCACCTTGAAGAGGTGCTGATTTAAGGCACCTCTACCGCCCGCCCAAACGACACACTCAAGCGATCCCGACCATGAAAATAGGATGTCGCCGTCATTGACGACATAATCCGGGTCCAGATCAGCGCTGGCTCGATCAGCCCCAGTCGTGTTGCCGGAACGGAGCTGCGCAATCTTGATGACCGGCAGCGATCGACCGTCCGTTGGGGGATACTTTTGGAGCGCGAGACCGTTCACGAAGCGTGCGATTTCATCGAGGCTCTTGACCTCCCACCCCTCCGGAATCTCGCCCAATTCGGAATCGACGAGGCGGTCGGGGAAGAGGTCGTAGAGGTGGGCGGGGAGGCCGGGGAGGGACTGGCCGCGCTGCCAGCGGCCCTCCATCTTGGCGCGGACGGGCTCGAAGTCCACGAACCACGACTTGAAGAGCGCCCGCGCCATCTCTTCCAGCGTCTCGCTCATCCGCCGGTTCAGCTCGATCTTGTCGTCCAGCGTGCCGAGGATGTGGGCGATGGCGCGCTGTTCGGGGAGGGGGGGTAATTGCACGACTTGCGCATCTAGCCC
>BBBN01000072.1 GCA_001311585.1 Thermus sp. JCM 17653 | reverse complement strand
CTTGCCGGGTGCCCAAGGCAAGCCGCCCCCGCCCCCTGGGCGGCGAGCTCCCCGTTCTTGTAAAGGACCAGGCCCAAGGCAGAGAGGTCCTCCTCCAAAAGCGCCCTCTCCCAAGGGGCCACCAGGAACCCCCCGTAGGAGGCGTTGTCCGCCACGGTGTCCTCAATGCGGATGCGCCAGTCCCGGATGCGGGAGTCCACGATCTCTATGGCGAAGGCCACGGCCTCCGTGGCGGAGAGGACCTCCTGGGGCGTGACCCCGGGGCCCTCCAGCCTCCTGCCGATGAGGAAGGCGAGCTCCCCCTCCACCCGGGGCTGGAGGAAGCGGGCGGTCTCCACCTCCACCCGCTCCCCCACCCCGAAGAAGCGGCTAGCCCAGAGGTTCCCGAAGTCGGGCTGGTCCACCCCCAGCTGCTCCTGCACCGCCTTGGAGGTGAGGCCGATCTTCCGCCCCACCACCCGGTCCCCCTTCTTTAGGCGCAGGGCGTTCCAGGCCTCCTGCACCCCGGTAGGCGGCCTCTATCCCCTTTAGGCCCCGGTCGGAGAGGGGCTCTATGGGCCTCCTCTCCTCCCAGGCCCGTTCCAGTTCCTCGGCGAAGGCTTCCGGACTCACAGCACCCCCTCGTACACCTCGTTCAGGGAAAAGCGCACCGGAGGGCAGGCGAGGTCCACCTCCTCAAGCTCCCGGTAGACCCAGGCTTCTCCCTGGCGGAAATACCCCTCCGCCCGCCGCTCCCGGCTGTCCAACAGGAGGTAGGCCTTGAGGGAAGGAAGCTTAAGGTAGCTCCGAAGCTTCCGCCCCCGGTCCATGGCCTCGGTGCTCTCCGAAAGGATCTCCACGATGAGGCAGGGGCGTTCCTCGTACCGGGGGTCGGAAGAGGGCTCGCAGACCACCATGAGGTCGGGGTAGAACACGTCCTCCCCCACCCTAAGCCGCATGTCCGCCACGTAGGCCTCGCACCCCGCCTCTAGGGCCGCGGGGGCGAGGCGCAGGAAGAGGCGGGTAAGGAGGCGGTTACGCTCCCTCCCTGCCCCGGCCATGGCCAGGAGGCGCCCCTGGACGAGCTCGTGCTTCTCCTGGGAGGCCTCCTCCAGGGCGAGGTAGGCCTCTAGGTCCCACGCCTTCTCCTTTAAGGTCATAGCCTAGCGGTTGGCGATGCAGACGTTCTTGGTCTCGTAGTAGAACTCGTAGCCGTAGTGGCCCCCCTCCCGGCCGATCCCCGACTGTTTGGCCCCGCCGAAGCACCCGGAGGTCGCGCACGAACCAGTCGTTCACCCAAACCGTGCCCACCTCCAGAGCCTCGGAGACCCGCACCGCCTGGCCCACGTCCCGGGTCTGGACGATGGCGTTCAGGCCGTAGGGGGTGTTGTTGGCCAGCTCTATGGCTTCCTCCTCGGTGTCAAAGGGCAGGACCACCACCATGGGCCCGAAGATCTCCTCCTGGCAGACCTTGTCCGAGGGCTTCACGTCCACCACCACCGTGGGCTCCAGGAAGTAGCCCTTATCAAAGGGGTGGGGAAGCTCGGGGCGCTTGCCCCCGGTGAGGATGGTGGCGGTCTTTCGGGCAATCTCCACGTAGGACATCACCTTGTTCAGGTGCTCCTCGGCGATCAGGGCCCCCATGCGGGTCTCGGAGTCCAGGGGGTCCCCCACCTTGAGGGCCTTGGCCGCGGCCACCAACTTGTCCACGAAGGGCTCGTAAACCGAGCGCTGGACCAGAAGCCTCGAGCCCGCCAGGCACACCTCCCCCTGGTTGAAGAAGCTCGCCCGCAGGGTCACCTCCACCGCCCGGTCCAGATCGGCGCTCTCAAAGATGAGGTTGGGCGCTTCCCCCCAAGCTCCATAGAGAGCCTCTTCAGGGTGTCGGAGGCGTTTTTCATGATGATCTTCCCCGTGGTGGTCTCCCCGGTGAAGGAGACGAGGCGGACGTCGGGGTGCCGGGTGAGGAGTTCGCCGGCGGAGTTGGGGCCAAAGCCGTGGACCACGTTGAAGACCCCGGGGGGAAGCCCCGCCTCGTGGGCGCACCGGGCGAGGAGCCAGGCCCCTAGGGGGGTGAACTCCGCGGGCTTAAGCACGGCGGTGTTGCCAAAGGCCAGGGTGGGCCCGATCTTCCAGGTGGCGAGCATGCTGGGCATGTTCCAGGGGGTGATGAGGGCCGCCACCCCCACGGGAAAGCGGAGGACGTAGTTGATGTAGCCGTTTTCCATGGGGTAGGCCTCGGAGCCGTGGGTCACGGCGAAGTCAGCGAAGAACTCTATGTTGTTGGCCATGCGGTCCACGTAGCCCAGGCGGTTCTCGTAGATGGCCGGCCCACGTCCAGGCTCTCCAGCACCTCAAAGACGGGCTTGTACTCCCGGATCTTCTCCGCGAAGCGGCGGAGGTAGGGGCGGCGCTGGCTGGGGGGCATCTTGCCCCACCGCTTGAAGGCCTCCTTGGCCGCGGCCACCGCCATCTCCACCTCCTTCTCCCGGCCTTCCGGGGCGGTGCCGATCACCTCCCCCGTGGCCGGGTAGACCACGGGGAAGAAGTTCTCTCCCCGGACAAACTCTCCCCCGATGTAGTGGGTGACCTCGAGGGGAAGCTCAAAGGGAAAGCCCAAAGCCTTAAGCCGCTCCACCGTTTCCCTGTAGATTTTGGGTTCCACCATGGCGCACCTCCTACTCCACCCGGGCGAGGAGCACGTCCCCCCCGCCCCAGACCTCCAGCACGCCCCGCGCAAGGGGCACCGCCTGGGCCGGGGAGCCCAGGAAGACCACCTGCCCCGCCCGAAGCCCCCCGACCCTCTCCGCAAGCCATAGAAGCCGACTTCCCGGGTCCCCCAGGGCCTCCACGGGGCCTTCCCCCACCTTCTCCCCGTTGAGGTAGAGGCGGAGGGCCCCCTGGGGAAGCCGGGAAAACCGCCTCCTCCCTAGGAGAAACCCGCCCCCGGAGGTGTTGTCCGCCACCACCTCGGCAGGTGAAGCGGTAGCCCTCCCACACCGAGTCCAGCACGTCCACCGCCAGGAAGAATCCCCCGATGGCCCGGTAGGCGCGGCCCGGGGAGGCCCCCGGGGGCAGGTCCTCCTTCAGGACCGCCGCCACCTCGGGCTCGAGGCGGGGCTGGATAAAGGCCCCCAGGACCACCCGCTCCAGGAGCATCCCCGGGAGCACCCGGCCGAAGATGGGCTCGGGGATCCCCATCTGCCGCTGCTTGGCCTCTGAAACCAGGCCCAGCTTGTAGCCCTTGAGGGGCCCGGGGAAGAGGGCCTCCTGGATGCGGTAGGCCCCCTCCAGGTCCACCCCCCAGTCCCTCTGCCCCTGAAGGGTTTTCTTCTCCTTTCGGGCCTCCCTCACCGCCTCCAAAAGCGTCATGCCCCCTCCTTGTCCGCGAAGAGCACGCCCCCTGCCGCCCACTGGTCCCGGCGCACCTCGTAGAGGATGACCCGCACCTCCTCGTAAGGCTCGCCGAGAAGGCGGGAAGCCATCTCCGTGAGCCTCTGCACCAGCTCCCGCTTCTTCTCCAGCGGCCTTCCCTCCAAAAGGGTCACCTTGAGCACCACCACCTAGTACCTCCGGATAAGGACCACCCCGGCGAGGAGGAGAAGCGCCCCCAGGAGGCGGGGCAGGTTCACCGGGTGCCTGGGGTAGAGGAGGCCGAGGTGGTCCAGGAGCAAGGAGGCGAGGAGTTGGCCGGCGATCACCAGGGCAAAGGTCAGGAGGGCCCCAAGCCTGGGGGCCAGGGCGATGACCCCCACCACGTACACCGCCCCCAAAAGCCCCCCCGCGTACACCCACCAGGGGCCTGGAGCATGCGGGAGAGGGGCCAGGAGGCCCGGTGAGGGCCAGGGAGAGGAGGAAGAGGGCTGCCGTGCCCATCCCGAAGGAAACCAGGGCCGAGCGCACCGGGTGCCCGAGGAGCCGGGCGAGCTCGGCGTTGACCCCGGCCTGCAAGGGTAGCACGGCCCCCGCCAGGAGGGCCAGAAGGAGCCAAATCACGGCCTCCCCCTATGCGCGCCGCTGGGCATATATAGGCCAGCGCGCCCTAAGGAGGGAGAGCCGGGGAAGGTCTGAGGAGAGAAGCTCCTCCACTTCCTTGGGCGCGGGGGGACAGACCAAGAGCAACCCCATCGGGGTTCCGAAGAAGAAATAGCCCTCCCTCTACGTCCGAGGAAGCTTTCGGCCACTCTAGGAACGAGCACGTGCCCCATCCCCCCCACGAGGATCCTTGCCCGGTCGGCTCCCGGAAGAACTCCTCGTGAAACGCCCAGACCGCCCGCTTGGCCTCCTCCAAAATCTCCACCATCCGGCTAGCCCAGCGCCAGGCTCCCGGCCCCCCCACGAAGAGCACCAAGGCCGCCGCCGCATAGAAGAGGTCAATCTCCACCCCCTTGGATTCCACGCAAAGGTAGGGCTCCCTGAGCTTCCACTGCGACATGTAAGCCGCCACCA
Source organism: Thermus sp. JCM 17653 (assembly GCA_001311585.1). Classification (GTDB taxonomy): domain Bacteria; phylum Deinococcota; class Deinococci; order Deinococcales; family Thermaceae; genus Thermus. The sequence continues at coordinate 3,060 of BBBN01000072.1, read as the reverse complement.
ACATTTCCAGAAAGAGGAGGCCCGCCGTCACCTGGGTGAGGACCCCGAGGACCAGGAGAACCCCACCCCCCACCTCTATGAGCACGGCCAAGAGATGAAAGAGTCCCGGGGGCCGGAAACCCCATCTGCTTAAGGAAGCCCGCAAACCCCCGGCCGCCCAATAGCCCCATCTGGGGGTGGGCGAGCTTCGGCCACCCGTGCAGGAAGATGCTCACGCCGGTGAAGACACGCAACAACAAAAGAGCCCAAGGCATGAGTCCCGCCGTGTCCCAGATCATTCCGCACCCCCTTAGTTGGCCACCACCAGCCTCCGTCCACCAGAACCTGCTGCCCGGTGAGGTAGCCGTTCCGGGAAGAAAGCAGGAAGGCCACCACCTCCGCCACCTCCTCCGGCTTCCCGTACCGCCCAAGAGGAATCCCCTCCGTGGTCCTCCGGGCGATCTCCTCCTCCGTAACCCCCTCCCGGGCCGCGTACGCCCGGTTCCACTCCGCGATGCGCTCCGTGAGGATGTACCCCGGCGCCACCGCGTTCACCAAGATCCCCTCCCGCCCCAGCTCCAACGCCGCCGTCTTCAGGGCGTTGAGAAGCGCCGCCCGGAGGCTGTTGGAAAGCCCGATCCCGGGATAGGGGCTCTTCACCGTGAAGGAGGTGATGGCCACCACCCTACCCCCGCCCGAGCGCCGGAACAAGGGCACCGCAAGCCGCAAAAGCCGCAAGGGGCCCACCACCATCAGCTCGAAGTAGCGCCGCCACTCCTCCTCCGGGATCTCAAGAAGGGGCTTCACCGGCGGGCCCCCATGGTTCAAAAGGAGGGCGTCCAGACGGCCCATCCGCTCCGCCGTCCCCACCAAGGCCTCCGCCGTGGAGGCCTCCGCCAGGTCGCCGGGCACGCCAATCACCTTCCAGCCCTCCGCCTCCAGCCGCTTGACCGCCTGGGAAGGGTCCCGGCTGTTCACGATGAGGGTGTACCCCTCCTGCCCAAGCCTCCGCGCCACCGCAAAGCCCATCCCGCTAGAGGCCCCCGTGAGGATGGCCACCCTCATGTCCCCTCCTCCACGCGCCTCAGGAAGTCCTCCCGCACCGGATGGAACAAGTCAAAGAAGAGGCTGTCCTCCAGCACCTCCGCCTCGTGCTCCACCCCCGAAGGAATGTGCACGATCTCCATCGGCCCCACCTCCCGCCACTCCGCCCCCACGCGGAACCGCAACCGGCCGGAGACCACCAGGGTCATCTGCTCGTGGGGGTGGCTGTGGGCCGGGGCGTGGGACCCCTTGGGCGCCTCCACCCGCACCGCCATGAGCCCCTCCCCGGCAAAGGGCCTGAGGGTCATGGGACCCAGGGCGAAACCCTTGAGCGCTCCCGTCTTGGCGACCTTCATAGCTCCCCCTTGAGAAAGCCCCGCACCAGGCGGTGGAAGGACTCCGCCCGCTCGATCTGCACCCAGTGGCTCGTACGCCCTAAGAGCACCAGGTGGGCGTTCGGCAGGTGCTCCATCAGGTAGAGGCTCGTCTCTATGGGCACGATCCCGTCCCGGTACCCGTGCAGGATGAGAACCGGATGCCCCATCCGCCTCAGCGCCGAAGGCGGCACCACCAGCTGGTCTATGGCCTCCTGCCTCGGCCGCGGCCACATGGCCTCAAAGCTCCGCCGCACCTCGGGCCTCAAGGCGGCCTCCAGCCGCATCCGGGCAATCTCCTCCAAGCGGTCCTGGATGAACCCCTCGTCAAAGGCAAACCAGCGGATGGCGTTCTTCATGGCGCTTAAAGTGGGGTCCTCGTAAAAGCCCCAGATGCGCTCCAGCTCCGGCGTCGCCCGAAAAGGCCCCCCCGCGGGCCCCATCAGAACCACCCTCCCGAAACGCTCCGGCGCCTCCATCAGGAGGTGCAGGGCGATGGCGCCCCCCAGGGAGTTCCCCACCAGGTGGGCCCGCTCCAGCCCCAGGGCGTCCAGAAGCCAAGGAGCTGGTCCACCCAGACCCGCATCCAGGCCCGCACCCCCTTGGGCGGCGGCTCAGGGTGGGTGCTCTCCCCGTAGCCCAAAAGGTCCGGGGCCAGGCAGAGGAAGTCCCGCCCCAGCTCCGGAAGGGCCAGCTGCCAGTTGGATAGCCCCGTGGCCCCAGGCCCCGAGCCGTGAACGAAGAGCACCGCCTCCCCCTGGCCCGAGCGGTAAAGGTGGGTGGTGTAAGGCCCCGTGGCGACCTTCTGCGCCTCCATACCTACCCCCTACTCCGCCATCCTGCCGTAGCGCCCGGCGTAGAAGAGGAGGGGCAGCCCCTCCCGGTGGTGCAGGTGCTCCACCTCCCCAAGGAAGAGGGTGTGGTCCCCCGCCGGGTGGGCCTCCACCACCCGCGCCACCACGTGGGCCAAGGCCCCCTCAAGAAGAGGCACCCCCGCCCGCTCCTCAAAGGAAATCTCCAACCCCTCCTGCACCCTCCCGGCAAAGTGGTCCGCCAGCGCCCGCTGGTCCTCCGCCAGCACGCTCACCCCGTAGCGGCCCGCCTCCCTCAAAAGGCCGTGCATCCTGGCCCTCCGGTCCACCGAGACCAGGACCAAAGGCGGGTCCAGGGAAACCGACAGAAAGGCGTTGGCCGTCATCCCGTGAACCCTATCCCCTAGCCGCACCGTCACCACCGTCACCCCAGTGGCGAAGCGGCCCAGGGTCTTGCGGAACTCCATGGGATCCACCGCTACCCCCTAGTCCGCGAGGGCCCCCGCCTCCTTCTCCTTGAGCTCCAGGGCCACCCGCAGGATCCAGTCCTCCTGCCCCGCCACCGCCTGGCGGCGGCCGAGTTCCAGGAGGATCTCCAAGGGGTCCACCCCGAGCTCCTTCCCGATCCTCTTGGCGTGCAGCAGGAAGGTGGAGTAGACCCCGGCGTACCCGATGGCGATGGAGTCCCGGTCCGGGTAGGGCTGGAAGTGCAGAATGGGGCCCATCACGTACTCCGCGGCGTCCAAAAGCTTGAAGACGTCCAGCCCCGGGTTGAGCCCCGCCTTGTCCAAAACCGCCGCCAGCACCTCCGTGGCGGCGTTCCCCGCCCCGCCCCGTAGCCCTAAGTCCCG
>BBBN01000071.1 GCA_001311585.1 Thermus sp. JCM 17653 | reverse complement strand
GGCAGGATGAAGCGGTGGCTGGTAGGGGTTCTGGTGCTTTTAGGGCTTGCATCGGCGCAGTTCAAGAGCGAGTACAAGCTCTCCGTGGTGGTGGCCCCCAACACCGCCTGGGGCATGGGGGCCCAGCGCTTCGCCGAGCTGGTGGCGGAGAAGACGGGGGGGGCGGGTGAACATCAAGGTCTACTACTCGGGCCAGCTCTTCGCCGGGCAGCAGACCAACGAGTTCCAGCTCCTCCGCACCGGGGTGGCGGACTTTGCCATCGGATCCACCATCAACTGGTCGCCCCAGGTGAAGGAGCTCAACCTCTTCAACCTGCCCTTCTTCTTCCCGAGCTACAGGGAGCTGGACGCGGTGGAGGAAGGCCAGGCCGGCAAAGCCATCTTCCAGCGCCTGAGGCAGCTCGGGGCGGAGCCTTGGCCTGGGGAGAGAACGGCTACCGACAGCTCACCAACTCCAAGCGACCCGTCCGGACCCCGGAGGACCTGGCGGGTCTCAAGATCCGGGTGGTGGGGGCCCCTATCTTCATCGACACCTTCCGGGCCTTGGGGGCCAACCCCACCTCCATGAACTTCTCGGAGACCCTGACCGCCCTGCAGCAGGGGGTCATTGAGGGGCAGGAGAACCCCATCGTGGGGGTCATCATCCCTTACAAGCTCTGGGAGCTGGGCCAGCGCTACTTGACGGTGTGGAACTACGTCATCGATCCCCTCGTTTTTGCCGCCAGCGCTCAAACCTGGCGGACCTTCCCGCCCGAGGTACAGAAGGCCATCCAGGAAGCCGCCCTCGAGGCCGCCCGCTACCAGAAGGCCCTGGCCCGGGCGGGCATGGACGACGGGAGCGCCCTGAAGTACCTGAGCTCCATCGGGGTCAAGGTGGAGATCACCGACCCCATCGCTTACCTGCGCAACCAGGGGGTCCAGGTGACGCTGCTCTCCCCCTTGGAGATCGGCCGCTTCCGCGACCGGGTTGCGGGGGTGGTCCAGCGCTGGGCCAGGGAGATCGGCTCCACCCTGGTGGTTCAGGCCGAGGCGGACAAGAAGCGGGCCCGGTGATGCTACGGCGCCTGGAGGAGTTCCTCCTGGCCGTCCTCCTGGGGGGATGGTGGCCCTGGCTTTTCTCAACGTCCTCACCCGCTACCTCTTCCGCTATCCCCTAGCCTTCACCGAGGAGCTCCTGGTCAACGCCTTCGTCTGGGTTACCCTCCTGGGCATTGCCATCGGCCTTAGGGAAGGCCCAGAAGGGGCCCATATCCGCTTCGTGGCCCTTACCGAGCCCCTTCCTTCTCCCTGGCGGCGGGCCTTCGTAGGCCTAGGGTTTCTGGTCTTCGCCTTTCTCTTTCTGATCCTGGCCTACCTAGCGTGGCGTCAGGCTGCGGACGACCTCGCTCTTAGGGCCATCTCCCCCTCCCTTGGAATCCCTAATGCTGTCTACACCCTGCCCACCCCTTTTCTGGACCTCTGGGTGGCGGCTCGGGCCCTGGAGAGGGCGATGCGGAGCCTCATGGGAGGGGAACGGTGAGCCTCGGGGCGCTCCTTCTCGGCCTCTTCTTGGCCCTTCTCTTCCTGCGGGTGCCGGTGGCGGCGGCCCTAGGCGCCTCGGCGGTGGCTGTTATCGCCCTGGGAGGGCTTGGGCTTCAGGTGGTCTCCTTTAACTTCCAGGCGGGGATCGCCAAGTTCCCCCTCCTGGCCATCCCCTTCTTCATCCTGGCAGGGGCCGTCATGGACCGGGCGGGAATCGCCGAGAGAATCGTGCGGCTCCTTCTCGGCCTGGTGGGGGGCTGGCGGCCGGGGGCGGCCTTAGCTACGGTGCTAGCGGGGATGCTCTGGGGAGCCATCTCCGGTTCCGGGCCGGCCACGGTGGCCGCTTTGGGCGGGATCCTGATCCCCATGATGGTTCGCCAAGGGTACACTCCTGGCTTCGCCGCCGGCCTCATGGCCGCTTCGGCAGAGCTTTCCATCATCATCCCCCTTCCATTGCCCTCATCGTCTACGCCACCTTGGCCGGGACCTCAGTGGCCCGGCAGTTCTGGGCGGGTATCCTCCCCGGGATCCTGATGGGGGGGTTTCTGGCTTTGGCGGCGGTGCTGGTGGTGCGGGCCAGGGGGTGGGGCCAAAAAGAGGTGGTCCTCCTGCCCCTAGGACGGGTTTTCGCCGAAGCCTTCCCTGGCCTTCTCACCCCGATCATCATCCTGGGCGGCATTTACGGAGGTGTTTTCACCCCCACGGAAGCCGCCGCCGTGGGGGTTTTCTGGGGAGTTTTCGTGGGGATGGTCTTTTACCGGAGCCTGCGCCTCAAGGACCTCCCTGGGGTGCTGGTGGATGCGGGGGTGTCCAGCGCGGTGGTGATGGCCATCGTGGCCTGGGCGGGCCTCTTCGCCTGGGCGGCGGACACGGTGGGCCTAGTGGGGCAGGCCACCCGGCTGCTCCTGGGCCTGGAGGGCAACCCTCTTCTTCTCCTCGCCCTCCTCAACCTTCTCTGGCTGCTCTTGGGGATGCTTCTGGATGCTGTGAGCATCTACTACCTCACCCTCCCCATCCTTTTACCCGTCATGGCCCACCTGGGTGGGACCCTGTCTGGATGGGCATCGTCATGACGGTGAACATGGCCATAGGTCAGATCACGCCCCCGGTGGCCGTCAACCTTTTCGTCAGCGCCCGGGTGAGCGGCCTCCCCATAGAAAAGATCTGGCGGGAGATCTGGCCCTTCGTGGTGGCTCCGTGGTAGGTCTCCTCCTGCTGGCCTACTGGCCCTACCTGACCGGGAAATAGGGCCGGTAAATGCTTAAACTCCTTCCCTTTGCCTTAGGTTACCTCTACTCCTACCTTCTCCGCTCGGTGGGGGCCTCCTTGTCCGGACCCACGATTCAGGACCTCGGCCTCTCCCCGGCCGCCCTGGGGACGCTCAACGCCCTCTTTTTCCTGGCCTTCGCCCTGGCCCAGGTGCCCCTGGGGTACCTGTTGGAGCGGTGCGGGCCTTCCCGCGCCCTCTCGGCCTTGCTTGGGGTGGCCGCCTTGGGGTGCTCCCTGGTAGCCCTAGCTCCGGGACTCGGCCTGCTGGCCCTGGGGCGGCTGGCCATGGGGGTGGGGGTGGCCATCGCCCTGGTAGGGGCCTTGCGGGCCTATCAGCTCCTGGCCCCAGGGCGGCTTGGGCTTTTAAGCGGCCTGACCGTGGCCCTGGGCGGGCTTGGGGGACTCCTTTCCACCTGGCCTGTGGTCAGGCTTGCCGAGGTCTGGGGCTGGCGGGGGTTTATGGGGTTCTTGGGGCCTTGGGCCTGGGCCTCGCTCTTTGGGTGCGGGCGGTGTCCACGGGGAGCGGTCCGAGGCACAGAGAAGGCGGCGCTCCGGCCCCGGGGAAACTTCTTCCCCTAGCCTGGTGGCGTGGGCGTACATTGGGGGTTTCTTCGCCCTGCAAAGCTTCTGGGTGGGGACCTACGCTTACGAGCGAGGCTTGCCGCCGACGAGGTGGGGCGGGTCTTGGCCTTGCTCAACTTCGCTTCCGTCCTCGGGGCCTTCGCCAGCGGGGGCTTGGCGGCGGCCCTGGGGACGGGAAGGTCCCTTGGCCTGGGGATAGGGGTCTTCGCAGGGGGGCTTGTCCTTTTGGCCTTGGGAGGAAGCCTGGGGTTGTCCTATGCTTGCTAGGCTTCGGAGGCGGGTTCAACGGCTTGGTCCTCGCCCTGACGGCTTCCCGGTTCCCGGGGACCTCGAGCCGGGTCATGGCCTGGGTCAACCTGGCCGGGGTCCTGGGCATCTTTCTGGTCCAGGCTGGGATAGTCCAGTGATTAAGAGTCTGGGCTACGAGGTGGCCTTCGGCGGCCTCTTCCTCCTCCAGGGGCTGGCGCTGGCCTTCCTCTGGGGGACCCTCAGGGCGCAAGGGTAGAAGCGGTCCATCCCCACGCACGTGGGGACTACAGGGGGTAGGACGTGAGCAAGTTTGGGATCTACGGTCCATCCCCACGCACGTGGGGACTACCTGGGGTCCCCCTCGCGAATCTTCTCCATCAGCGGTCCATCCCCACGCACGTGGGGACTACCTTGTCCTCAGCGACGGGGATGGGCACTATGCCGGTCCATCCCCACGCACGTGGGGACTACAACCGGACTGTGCAGGTGGCTGAAGAAGAACCCGGTCCATCCCCACGCACGTGGGGACTACTCCAGCTCGACCAGCCGCTCCTCGAGGGTCTTCGGTCCATCCCCACGCACGTGGGGACTACATAGCCCTTTCTGGCCTCTGGGCGGGGCGCTTCGGTCCATCCCCACGCACGTGGGGACTACGGCGGGCATGGAGAACACTTCGGCCCGGACGTACGGTCCATCCCCACGCACGTGGGGACTACGAGGACCCCGCCTTCTGGGAGGAGCTGTACCACGGTCCATCCCCACGCACGTGGGGACTACGGCTCACCCTGTGAGGGTGGTTTGGTTCTCTCCGGTCCATCCCCACGCACGTGGGGACTACAAGGTGTCTAGGTGGTACTGGTTCCTGCCTGTCGGTCCATCCCCACGCACGTGGGGACTACATCATGAGCTCTGTCTTGTCCATGCCCTCCTCCGGTCCATCCCCACGCACGTGGGGACTACAAGGACGTGGCCCTGGGCAAGGCCAGCCTTCCCCGGTCCATCCCCACGCACGTGGGGACTACTCCTCGTGCTCCACGAGATCGTCTTCCACAGGCGGTCCATCCCCACGCACGTGGGGACTACTACATCCCCCACGCATACGACCGCTCCTTCTACGGTCCATCCCCACGCACGTGGGGACTACGGGACCCTCTGTGGCTGGAGCTCTCGTGTGGGCGGTCCATCCCCACGCACGTGGGGACTACGCACCTGTGGTGAACGCCATGGCCCACCGCGCCGGTCCATCCCCACGCACGTGGGGACTACGGCCGTGCCGAGCCGTGCCTGCCGTGCCGAGCCGGTCCATCCCCACGCACGTGGGGACTACATTTGGCTCAAGGAGCCAGGCCTAATTTGGACGGTCCATCCCCACGCACGTGGGGACTACAAACAGGTCACTCCTCGTGGTCACAGGCATCTCGGTCCATCCCCACGCACGTGGGGACTACTCAGACCGTTGCCACCACTACGGGCACCACTACGGTCCATCCCCACGCACGTGGGGACTACGCCAGAGGCTCACCCGGTTCTGGACCACCTCAACCGGTCCATCCCCACGCACGTGGGGACTACTTGGAATCCAAACTTTACCCCCCGCCAAGACAACGGTCCATCCCCACGCACGTGGGGACTACGGCCCATCGAGGAGCCCTTCCCGCGCCTCCTCCGGTCCATCCCCACGCACGTGGGGACTACATTTCCGCTCTTGGGTTTGGGCTCGCGGTCAACGGTCCATCCCCACGCACGTGGGGACTACGGACGGGCAGCATCGGGAGCGTAGTACCAAACCGGTCCATCCCCACGCACGTGGGGACTACGGAGGTCAAAGCCGGTCAGTCGGTGCAGCTCTCGGTCCATCCCCACGCACGTGGGGACTACCACAGCATCGGGAACATAGGAACGGAGGATAGCGGTCCATCCCCACGCACGTGGGGACTACGCGCTTCGAGGCCCTTCACCACGAGCATGTAGCGGTCCATCCCCACGCACGTGGGGACTACAACTAGCCCCATGCGGTCAAAAACCCGCCTCTTCGGTCCATCCCCACGCACGTGGGGACTACGCTCGTCCCCCTCCAGCACGAGCGGCGAGTCGTCGGTCCATCCCCACGCACGTGGGGACTACCTCGTAGGGGCGCCGGGGCTCCTCTTGAACCTCGGTCCATCCCCACGCACGTGGGGACTACGCTCATGTTCCTTCCTCCTTTCTCTCCCAATTCGGTCCATCCCCACGCACGTGGGGACTACTCATGAGCTCCACCGAGGAGAAGTCGTAGAGCGGTCCATCCCCACGCACGTGGGGACTACGAGGTGGGCGCTGTACCCTCGGATGGTCCCCTCGGTCCATCCCCACGCACGTGGGGACTACCAGCGCCTCATAGAGGCCTGCGGGAGAGCGGCGGTCCATCCCCACGCACGTGGGGACTACCAGGGCCGCCTCATGGCCCCGCCGGGCTCCGACGGTCCATCCCCACGCACGTGGGGACTACTCGGGGCAGTTTGAGGTGGGGGATGAGTACACCGGTCCATCCCCACGCACGTGGGGACTACACATGACCAGGACGGCAAAAACAACCCTGACCCCCCTTTATGTGTCTACTTAGGAAGGGTTGCGGGTTTTTCCTGTCAAGCTCCCCAGCGCCCGGCTACGGAGAGTGAAGAGACCAAGGTGGGCGCTGGTCCCAGTATAGCATGGTCCAAAGCCAGGCCCTGACAAGGAGGGCTTGCCTAGACTGAGCTTATGGGACAAGAGGCCAAAAGCGCCCGCCTTCTGGAGATGGCCGAGGCCTTGAAGCTCAGGCCCATGCGGGTAGGGGAGCTCGCCCGCCGCTTCGGCGTGAGCGAGCGCACGGTGGAGCGGGACTTGGAAGCCCTTCTTGGGCTTGGCTTTTCCTTGGAGCGGGTGGCCCGGGGGCTATACCGCATCGCCGACCGCCCCCCTTCCCTCCACCCCGTGGAGGCCCTGGCCCTCTTCGCCGCGGGGAGGCTCCTCTACCACCAGGCCCCCACGCGCCAGTACCGCATGGCCCTGGACAAACTGGCCTCATGCTTCCCGAGCCCTTGCGCGGCCTTCTTCTACGGAGCGCCCAGGGTTTGGAGGAACGCCGGGGGGAAAGCCGCACCCTGGAGATGGTGGCCCGGGCCCTCCTGGAGGGGAGGGTGCTGGCCTTTGAGTACCGCTCCGGGGGCTCCAAAAACTGGCGGCCCAAGGAGCTTCTCGTCTACTTCCTCGAGGCCAACCGGGCTAACCTGGGTCTCTACGCCATCGGCTACGAGCGCACCTACCACCGGGCCGTGCTCACCTTCAAGCTTTCCCGCATGCGCCATGCCCGCCTTTTGGAGGAAACCTACGAGATCCCCCCGGACTTTGACCCCAACGCCTACCTGCGCCGGGCCTGGGGCGTGGTGGGGGTGCGGGATAGGGGGGTGGAGGTCCGCCTCCGCTTCGCCCCGGAGGCCGCTTGGCGGGTTTTGGAAGGGGACTACCCCGGCCTCCACCTCGAGGGTGAGCTTCCCGACGGGAGCGTCCTCGCCCGCCTCGAGGCCGCCCCCTTCAAGGACGGGGTGCCCTACGAGGCGCTGGCCTGGATCCAAAGCTTTGGCCCCCGGGTGGAGGTGCTTGGCCCTCCGGAGCTCCGGCACCGCTGGCTGGAGGAAGCGAGGCGGCTCTTGGAGCTCTACGGAACCCGACAGGAGGTGTCGGGAGCGCCTTCTAAGGTGAGCATATGAACGTGAAAGAGGCAGCCCTGGCCCTTTGGGCCAAAAGCGGCGATCCCTTCCACCCCCTCCTCGCCCACATGCTGGACACGGCGGCGGTGGCCTGGGCCGTACTTCAGAGGGAGCCTCCCCGGACCCGCGCCTCTACGCCGAGGACTGGGGCCTTCCCGAGGAGGGGGCCGTGGCCTGGGCGGCCTTCCTCGTGGGCCTCCACGAC
>BBBN01000070.1 GCA_001311585.1 Thermus sp. JCM 17653 | reverse complement strand
TTCGGCATCCCCCAGCGGGGCTGGCTCGGGGCAAGCCTGATCAGCCTGGAAGAGCTACCCCCGGTCCTCCTTCGGGCCGTGGGCCTCACCACCGCCCAAGGGGCCATGGTGGACCGGGTGGAGCCGGGAAGCCCCGCCGCCCGGGCCGGGCTCAGGGGGGCGAGCCGGGATGCCCAAGGGAGGCTTGTGGCCCTGGGAGACGTGATCCTGGCGGTGAACGGCACCCCCGTCAAGGACAAGGTGGAGGTGGTGCGCCGCATCGCCCGCTACCGCCCCGGGGACCGGGTGCGCCTCACCCTCTGGCGGGAGGGGCGGAGGCTGGAGGTCACCCTCACCCTCATGGCCCGGCCCAGGAGGTAACCCATGTACATCGCCATTGAAGGACCCATCGGCGTGGGCAAGACCACCCTGGCCCGCCTCCTTGCGGAAGCCCTGGGGGCCGAGCCCCTCTTGGAGGTGGTGGAGGAGAACCCCTTTCTTCCCCTCTTCTACCAGGACCGGAGGCGTTACGCCTTCAAAACCCAGGTCTTCTTCCTCCTCTCCCGCTTCCGCCAGCTCTCCCGCCTCTCGGAAAGGCCCCTTTTCGGGGGGGTGGTGGCCGATTACCTCTTTGACAAAGACGCCATTTTTGCCAGCCTCACCCTCGAGGGCCCCGAGTGGGACCTCTACCTGGAGCTTTACCGGGAGCTCTCCCCCAGGCTCCCCCCGCCCGACCTCACCCTCTACCTGAGGGCCCCGGTGCCTGTGCTTCTGGAGCGCATCGCCAGGCGGGGAAGGCCTTTTGAAAAGGGCATGGACCCCGCCTACCTCGAGGCCCTCTCCCAGGCCTACGAACGCCACTTCGCCCGCTATTCCCACCCCCTTTTGGTCCTCGAGGCCGATCGGCTGGACTTCAGCCCCACCGGCCCCCACCGGGAAGAGGTGGTGGCCCTGGTGCGGGCTCACCTTTGACCCGAGGGGTCCCGCATGTACGTGGCCATCGCCGGCAACATCGGTAGCGGAAAAAGCACCCTCACGGCCCTCCTGGCCGAGGCGTTCGGTTTTAGGCCCGTCTACGAGGCGGTGAGCGAAAACCCCTACCTGGAGGACTTTTACCGGGACATGAGGGCCTACGCCTTCCCTTCCCAGGTCTTCTTCCTGGCCAGAAGGGTGCGCCAGCACCTCCTGGAGGTGAACGGCCAAAGCCGGGTGGTTCAGGACCGCACCCTCCACGAGGACGCCTTCGTCTTTGCGCAACACCTTTACCGGGAAGGCCTCCTCTCCCCCCGGGACTGGCGGACCTACCTGGAACTCTTCCATGGCGTGGCCCCCGCCCTGCGCAAGCCCGACCTCCTCATCTACCTCAGGGCGGGCCTACCCACCCTAAGGAGGCGCATCGCCAAGCGGGGCCGCCCCTTTGAGCGGGCCCTCCCCGACCGCTACCTCCTGGGGCTGAACCGGCTCTACGAGGAACTGGTGGCGGGCTGGGACCTCTCGCCGGTCTACGTGGTGGAGGCCGACCAGGTGGACTTCGTGGAACGGGAAGAGGACCGCCAGGCCCTCCTCGCCGCCCTGAAACCCCTCCTCCTGCCATGACCCTGAAAGAGCTCTTCGCCCCTTATGGCCTTTCCGCCCCGCCCCTAGGCGTGCGGGGCCTCACCCTGGACTCCCGGGAGGTGGAGGAGGGCTTCGTCTTCGTGGCCGCCCCCGGGGTGCCCCTGCCCCACCGGAAGCCCTTGGACGGGCACGACTTCATCGGGGAGGCCCTGAGGCGGGGGGCCATCGCCGTGGTGGGGGAAAGGGACCTAGCCCTCCCCGTGCCCTACCTCAAGGTGGCGGATAGCCGCCAAGCCCTGGCGGAGCTCGCCCGGCGCTTTTACGGGGAACCCGACCGGAAGCTCGCCCTCTTCGGGGTCACGGGCTCCAAGGGCAAGACCACCACCGGCTTTCTCCTCCACCACCTTTTGGAGAAGGCCGCCCTCCTCTCCACCGCGGGCCTGGCCTTCGGGGAAAAGCGGCGCCCCCCTTTCGGCCACTTCACCACCCCCGAGGCCCACCGGGTCTACGCCTTCTTGCGGGAAGCGGCGGACCGGGGTCTCGGTCAAGCGGTGCTGGAGGTTTCCAGCCACGCCCTGGCCCTAAAAAGGGTGGAGGGCCTCGCCTTCCGGATAGGGGTCTTCGTGAGCTTCTACCCCGACGACCACCTGGACCTCCACGGCACCCCGGAGGCCTACTTCCAGGCCAAGGCCCTCTTGGTGGAGCGCTCGGAGCTGGCCGTCTTGAGCACCGGGCTTCCCCACCTGGACCGCCTGCGCCAGAGGCCCCACCTCCTCTTCGGCCCCGGGGGGGAGGTGTGGGCGGAGGGCTTGCGGGAAACGGAGAGGGGCCTGGCCTTCACCCTCCACACCCCCTGGGGCCGGGGCGAGGCCTTCCTGCCCGTGCTTGGGGCCTACAACCTGGAAAACGCCCTGGCGGCTAGCGCCGCCGCCCTGGCCTTTGGGCTTCCCCTGGAGAGGGTGCTCTCCCGCCTCGCCAGCTTCCCCGGCGTGCCGGGACGGATGGAGGTGGTCTGGGAGAAGCCCTTCCGCGTGGTCATAGACTTCGCCCACACCGGGAAGAGCCTCGAGGCCGCCCTCAAGACCCTGAGGCGCACCGCCCAGGGGAGGCTCCTTCTGGTGGTGGGGGCGGCGGGGGAGCGGGACCCGAGGAGGCGGGAGGATATTGGCCGGGTGGCGGCGAGGCTCGCCGACAAGACCTTCTTCACCGAGGAGGACCACCGCACCGAGCCCCTGGAGGCCATCCTGGAGGCCCTCGCCGAGGCGGCCAGGAGGGAAGGCGGGGTCTTTGAGCTCGTCCCGGACCGGGAGGAGGCCATCCTTCGGGCCGTCCTCGAGGCAGAGGAGGGGGACACGGTGCTCCTCGCCGGCAAGGGGCACGAGACCACCCTGGAACGAGGCCAACAAGCCCTCCCCTGGGACGAAAGGGCCGTGGCCCTTTCTGCCCTTAGGAGGCGCTTTCCGGAAGGGGAGGGCTGATACCACCCCATGCTGGCTTGCGCCAGCATGGGGGCCCCGGTCAAAAAGGCCCGCAGGGCTTCAAGCCTCGGTTTGCGCGAGGGATGCACGCCCAAGGGGCATAAGGGAGAAAAGCCACTCCGAAAAGGCCTCGAGGCCCCTACGGTACATGGCCTGCCGCTTCTCCTTCTTGCCCATCCTCCCCTCCACCGGGGGCACCAGGCCCCAGTTGGCGTACATGGGCTGGAACCCCTCCGGGTTCGCCGTGGCCAGGTAGCGCACAAGCCCCCCCAGCATGCTCTCCTCCGGGGGCACCACGGGGGGAAGCCCCAAGACCTTTCGCGCGGCGTTGAGCCCGGCGAGGAAGCCCGTGGCGGCGCTCTCCAGATACCCTTCCACCCCGGCCAAGACCCCGGCGGCGTAGAGCCCCTCCGCCTCCTTGAACTCCAGGGTCTCGCGAAGGAGCCTCGGGGCGTTTAAGTAGGTGTTCCGGTGCATCACCCCGTAGCGGACGATCTCGCGTTTTCCAGGCCGGGGATCATCTGGATGAGGCGCTTCTGCTCGGGCCACTTGAGCCCCGTCTGGAAGCCCACCAGGCTCCACATCCGCCCCGCCTTGTCCTCCTGGCGGAGCTGGACCACGGCGAAGGGCTCCTTCCCCGTGCGGGGGTCCACGAGCCCCACGGGCTTCATGGGGCCAAAGAGCAGGGTCTGGTAGCCCCTCCGGGCGAGCTCCTCCACGGGAACGCAGGCCTCAAAGAACTCCAGCTTCTCCCAGTCGTGGGGGGTGTGGCGCTGGGCCTCGAGGAGGGCCTGGTGGAAGCGCCGATACTCCTCCTCGGTCATGGGGCAGTTGAGGTAGTCGGCGCTCTGGCCGTAGCGGCCCGCGCGGAAGCACTTCGTGAGGTCAACGCTCTCGTAAAGGACGATGGGGCTTGCGGCGTCGTAGTAGGCGAGGAAGTGGTCGCCGAAGCGCCGCTTCAAGGCCTCGGCCAGGGCCTCGGAGGTCAAAGGCCCCGTGGCGAGCACCGTGATCCCCTCGGGAATCTCCCGCACCTCCTCCCGCACCACCTCGAGGAGGGGATGGCGGGAAAGCCTTTCCGTGACGTACCCGCTGAACTCCTCCCGGTCCACGGCCAAGGCGCCCCCGGCGGGCACCCTCGCCCGGTCGGCCGCCTCCATGACGAGGCTCCCGGCAAGGCGCATCTCCGCCTGGAGAAGCCCCTTGGCCTGGGCCTCCCCTTCCCCGCCCAAGGAGTTGGAGCAGACGATCTCCGCGAAGCGGTCCGTGCCGTGGGCCGGGGTCATCCGCTTGGGGCGCATCTCAAAAAGGCGCACGGGGACGCCCAGGCGCAAAAGGGTCCAGGCGGCCTCGCTCCCCGCGAGGCCCGCCCCCACCACGTTCACCCGTTCCATCCTTTAGATGGTAGCACCGGGAAGGCCTAGGGAAAAGTGGGCTATAATGGCCCTCGTGGTGCGGCACCGGTTCCGGGTGGAGGCCTTGGGGGCGCTTCACCCCGAACTCCGCCTGGAACTCCTAGACGGCGAGGTCTACGAGATGGCTCCTCCCTCCAGCGAGCACGCGGGGCTATTGGACTGGCGCGCCCAACTCCGGGTGCAAAGCCCCTTGCGGGACCCCGAGGGAGGCCGCTTCCGCCAGGGCTTCCTTGTGGCCAAGGGCGAAGCGATCGCCCCCCTCCTCCTGCCCCAGGCCGAGCTCCTCTTCCAGCCTCCCCTATGAGCCTCGCCAAGCGCATCGTCCCCTGCCTGGACGTCCACGCGGGCCGCGTGGTCAAGGGGGTGAACTTCGTGAACCTTAAAGACGCCGGGGACCCCGTGGAGGCGGCCCGGGCCTACGACGAGGCGGGGGCCGACGAGCTCGTCTTCCTGGACATCTCCGCCACCCACGAGGAACGGGCCATCCTCCTGGAGGTGGTGGCGAGGGTGGCGGAAAGGGTCTTCATCCCCCTCACCGTGGGCGGAGGGGTGCGCTCGGTGGAGGACGCCCGCAGGCTCCTCCTTGCGGGGGCGGACAAGGTGAGCGTGAACTCCGCCGCGGTGAGGAGGCCGGAGCTCATCCGGGAGCTTGCCGACCACTTCGGGGCCCAGGCGGTGGTCCTGGCCATAGACGCCCGGTGGCGGGGGGACTTCCCCGAGGTCTACGTGGCGGGGGGACGGATCCCCACGGGCCTCCACGCCGTGGAGTGGGCGGTTAGGGGGGTGGAGCTTGGGGCCGGGGAGATCCTCCTCACCAGCATGGACCGGGACGGGACCAAGGAGGGGTACGACCTAGAGCTCACCCGGAGGGTGGCCGAGGCCGTGAGCGTGCCGGTGATCGCCAGCGGCGGGGCCGGGCGGATGGAGCACTTTCTGGAAGCTTTTCAGGCCGGGGCCGAGGCCGCCTTGGCGGCGAGCGTCTTCCACTTCGGCGAGATCCCCATTCCCGAGCTCAAGCGCTACCTCGCGGGAAAGGGCCTCCACGTGCGGCTAGACTAGGGGCATGGACCTTTCCGCCGTCCGCTTTGACGAAAAGGGTCTCGTCCCCGTGGTGGTGCAGGACGCCCGCACGGGGGAGGTCCTCACCCTGGCCTACGCCAACCGGGAAGCCCTGGAGGAAACCCTAAGGACCCGGAGGAGCACCTTCTATAGCCGAAGCCGCCAGGCCCTCTGGCGCAAGGGGGAAAGCTCCGGGAACCACCAGGAGGTGGTGGAGGTCCTCCTGGACTGCGACGGGGACGCCGTGGTCTACCGGGTGATCCCCCAAGGCCCCGCCTGCCATACCGGGGAGAGGACCTGCTTCCACCGGGCCCTCCTCGAGGGGGAAAAAGACCTCGGCTTCGTGGTAGGCCAGGTTTACGCCACCATCCTGGAGCGCCTGAGGACCCTCCCCGAGGGGAGCTACGTGGCCCGGATGCACCAAGCGGGCCTGGACCGGATCCTGAAGAAGATCGGGGAGGAGGCGGGGGAGGTGATCCTCGCCGCCAAGAACCAAAACCCCGAGGAGCTCCGCCACGAGGCGGCGGACCTCCTCTTCCACCTCCTCCTCACCCTGGCGGAGCTGGGCCTTACCCCGGAGGACCTGGCGAAGACCCTCTGGGAAAGGCACAAGCCCAGGGAAAGCCTAGCCCCGGCGGGCGAGCCAGAGCCTCCCGCCTAGCCGCATCCCCTCCAGGAAGCGGTGGAGCCACCCCAGGAGCCAGGAGAAAAGGCCCCTTCCCCCCGGGGCCTTGGGCCTCACCGCCTCTTGGTAGCGCCTGGGGCCGTCCTCCACGAAGCCGCCCATGGCCTCAGGATACCCCACGCCCCTTATGATGGAGGCCATGGAAATGGAGCGCCGGTTGGTCCTCGAGGTGGTGCGGGTCACGGAACAGGCCGCCCTGGCGGCAAGCCGCCTGGCGGGCAAGGGGGACAAGGAGGCGGTGGACGAGGCGGGCACCCAGGCCATGCGCCGGGTTCTGAACGAGCTTCCCATAAGGGGCACCGTGGTCATCGGCGAGGGGGAGATGGACGAGGCCCCCATGCTCTACATCGGGGAGGTGCTGGGCCAGGGGGGGCTGGAGGTGGACATCGCCGTGGACCCGGTGGAGGGCACCACCACCGCCGCCAAGGGCCTGCCCAACGCCGTGACCGTGATCGCCCTGAGCGAAAAGGGCGGGCTTTTCCACGCCCCCGACATGTACATGGAGAAGCTCATCGTCCCCCCGCCCGCCGCAGGGCTCGTGGACCTCACCTGGCCCGTCTCCGCCAACCTCAAGGCCTTGGCCCTCGCCCTCCAGCGCTCGGTGGAGGACCTGGTGGTGGTGGTCCTGGACCGCCCCCGGCACGAAAGGCTCATCCGGGAGATCCGGGAAGCAGGGGCCAGGGTCAAGCTCATCTCCGATGGGGACGTGATCGCCGCCCTGGCCGCGGCCATCCGGGGCACGGGGGTCCACGCGGTGATGGGCATCGGGGGGGCTCCGGAAGGGGTTTTGGCCGCCGCCGCCTTGAAGTGCCTGGGGGGGGAGATCCAGGCCCGCTTCACGCCGCAGAACGAGGAGGAGCGGACCCGCCTTCGGGCCATGGGCGGGGACGAACGCCGCATCTACAAGACCGAGGACCTGGCCCCCGGAAAGGAGATCGTCTTCGCCGCCACCGGCATCACCGACGGGGACATCCTCCAAGGGGTGCGCTTCTTCGGGGGCGGGGCCAGGACCCACTCCATCGTCATGGGGTACGCCACCCGGGTGGTACGCTTTATAGACTCTATCCATCTTTTTGAAACGGGCGCACGGGTGACCATCCGGGTATAAACTGGAGGACGTGCCCCGGGTTTACAGCGAAGCCGAGGCGGAAAGGCTGGCCCTGGAGTTCTTCGGGGGGGACGACCTGAGGGCCAGCGTCTTCCTCCGCCGCTACGCCCTGCGGGACCGGGAAGGGAGACCCCTCGAGGCCACCCCCCCCGAGATGTGGGGAAGGCTCCTTCGGGCGGTGGCCCGGGTGGAAAAAGGGGCGGAGAGGGAATTCCTCTGGCTCCTCTCGGACTTCCGCTTCGTCCCCGGGGGAGGATCCTCTTTGGCCTCGGCAACTGGCGGAGGAGCACCCTTTTCAACTGCTACTTCCTTCCCATCCGGGAAGACTCCGTGCGGGGCATCGCCCGCTTTCTGGGAGAGGCCATGCGCACCTTCGCCTACGGGGGCGGGGTGGGCACCAACGCCGACGTCCTCCGCCCTAAGGGGGCCAAGGTGGGAAACGCCGGGATGGAGAGCTCGGGGGCGGTGAGCTTCATGGAGCTCTTCTCCACCATGGCGGGGGTCATGGGGGCGAGCGGGGGAAGGCGG
>BBBN01000069.1 GCA_001311585.1 Thermus sp. JCM 17653 | reverse complement strand
CCCGCACCACGCCCTCCCGCTCGGCGAGGAGGGGTAGCTCCTGGGCGAGGGGCAAAAGGGAGAAGTCCTCCACCGCCCTGGGGTCCCCTGGGCCTCGAGGAAGGCGCGGAACTTCTCCAAAGCCGCCCCGCCCTCCAGGGCCTTCCGGGCGCGGGCGGGGTCCAGGCCCTCGAGCTTCAAGGCCTCCTCCGCCAGGGCCAGGGCCACCTCCAGGAGGTCCCCAGGGCCCTTCCCCTTTAGGGTCTCTATGGCCTCCCGCACCTCTATGGCGTTCCCCACCGCCCGCCCCAGGGGGGCCTCCATGGAGGTGAGGAGGGCCCTGACCCGCCTTCCCGCCCCCAGGCCGATCTCCACCATGGTCTTAGCAAGAAGCCTCGCCTCCCCCAAGGTCTTCATGAAGGCCCCCCGGCCCACCTTCACGTCCAAGACGATGCTCCGCGCCCCGGCGGCGAGCTTTTTGCTCATGATGGAGCTGGCGATCAAAGGCACGCTCTCCACCGTAGCGGTCACGTCGCGGAGGGCGTAAAGCTTCCCGTCCAAGGGGGCGAGGTCCGGGCTTTGGGCAGCGATGACGAGGCCCACCCTCCGGGCCCTCTCCAGAAACTCCGCCTCCGTCATCTCCCTCGCCACCCCGGCACGGACTCCAGCTTGTCTATGGTCCCCCCGGTGTGGGCCAGGCCCCGGCCCGACATCTTGGCGAAGGTGCACCCGCTGGCGGCGAGGATGGGCCCCACCACCAGGCTCACCTTGTCCCCCACGCCCCCCGAGGAGTGCTTGTCCACGGGGTGCGGCAGGCCGGAGAGGTCCAAAACCCTCCCCGAGCGGGCCATGGTCTCGGTAAGCCAGAGGGTCTCCTCCCGGTCCAGGCCCCGAAGGAAGGCCGCCATGAGCCAGGCGGAAACCTGGTAGTCCGGCACCTCGTCCCTTAGGTAGCCGAGGAGGAAGGCCTCGAGGTCCTCCCGGCGGTGCTTAAGGCCATCCCGCTTCTCCCGGATGAAGCCACGGGGTTCATGGGCCCATGCTACGCCAAAGCCATAGCCACCCGGTACCGGTTCGGCCTGGAGGAGTGGGAGAGGAGGCGGAGCCTTTGGCCTTTCCTGGGGTGCGGATCCCCTGGGGCTAAGCCCGCCCCACGGAGCCGAAAAGCTCCATCCGGCTTTTCACCACCTCCTTCACCGCCTCCCGGGCGGGGCCCAGGTACTTCCTGGGGTCAAACTCCTTGGGGTTCTTCCCCAGGGTCTCCCGGATAAGAGCGGTGAAGGCCAGGCGCAGGTCGGTGTCGGTGTTGATCTTGGCCACGCCCAAGGAGATGGCCTTCTTGATGTCCTCGGGGTGGATGCCCGCGGCCTCCCCGATCTCCCCCCCTGCGGCCCGGAAGCGCTCCACGAGCTCCTGAGGCACGGCGCTCGCCCCGTGGAGGACGAGGGGGGCAGGGACGAGCTCGGCGATGCGGGCAAGCCGGGGGTGGTCAATGAAGGGACGGCCCTTCCCCTTGTAGGCCCCGTGCTCGTGCCGATGGCCACCGCCAGGTAATCGGCCCCCGTGCGCTCCATAAAGATCCGGGCCTCCTCGGGGTTGGTGAGGAGGGCGTCCTTCTCGTCCACGGCCACGTGCTCCTCAATCCCCGCAAGCCGCCCGAGCTCCGCCTCCACCGTGACCCCCACGGCGTGGGCCGCCTCCACCACCCGCTTCGTCTCCCGGACGTTGGTCTCAAAGTCCTCGTGGGACTTGTCAATCATCACGCTGGTGAAGCCCTCCCGGAGGCCTTGAGGACGCTCTCGTAGCTAGAGCCGTGGTCCAGGTGCACGGCCACGGGCACCCGGGCCTCCTGGGCCAGGGCCACCACCATGCGGGTGAGGGCTTTGCCCCCGTACTTCATCGCCCCCTCGGAGAGGGCGAGGATCACGGGGCTCCTCACTTCCTCGGCGGCCTCGAGGATGGCCTGGGTGAACTCCATGTTGTTGGTGTTGAAGGCCCCCACCCCGTAGCCCTCCGCCCGCGCCTTCTTCAGGATTTCCAGACCGGTGACCAGCATACGCGCCTCCGGCCCCGATTATACCGGGATGGAAGCGTGGAAAACCCCTTGGCGCCCGCGCTTCCCATACCCTTTTGGCGTGCACCCTTCGTCCAAGCCAGGCGTGGTGCCCGGGCCCCCATGCTGGCCCATGCCAGCATGGGGCGGTATCAGTACGCCTGCCCCGTGACCTTGGTGAGGAGGAGCCGGAACTCGTGGGGGCTGGTGGCGGCGGAAAGGGCGTCCTCCAAGGAGATAAGCCTTCGGTGTAGAGCTCCACCAGGTGCTGGTCAAAGGTGCGCATCCCGTGGAGGGAGCCCTCCATCATGGCCTCCTTGATCTGGGGGGTCTTGTCCTCGTCCTTGATGAGCTCCCGCACGTAGGGGGTAGCGATGAGGATCTCCAGGGCGAGAACCCGGCCCTGGCCGTCGGCCTTGGGGAGGAGGCGCTGGGAGAGGATGCCGAGGAGGGACTCGGCGAGGAGGATGCGCACCTGCTGGTGCTCGTGCAGGGGGAAGAACTCGATGATGCGGTTGATGGTGCGCCAGGCGTCCAGGGTGTGCAGGGTGGAGAGGACCAGGTGGCCCGTCTGGGCCGCCATGAGGGCGGCCTCCACCGTCTCCTTGTCCCGCATCTCCCCGATGAGGATCACGTCGGGTCCTGGCGCATGGCGTACTTGACCCCGGAGTAGAAGCTGTCCGTGTCCAGGCCCACTTCCCGCTGCACCACCAGACTCTTCTTGTGCCGGTGCAGGAACTCTATGGGGTCCTCTATGGTGATGATGTTCTTGGCGTAATGAAGGTTGATGTGGTCAATAAGGGCCGCCAGGGTGGTGCTCTTGCCGCTCCCCGTGGGCCCCGTGACCAGGATGAGCCCCGCTCCTTGGCCGCCAGGCCTTCCATCACCTCCCGGGGGAGGCCCAGGGCCTCAAAGCTCGGGATCACCTCGGAGACCACCCGCATCACCAGGCCGAAGCTTCCCCGCTGCCTCAGGAGGTTGCAGCGGAAGCGGGCCACCCCGGGGATGGTGTAGGCGAAGTCCATCTCCTTGCGGTACTCCATCTCCTCCCACTGCTCAGGGGTGAGGAGGGCCCGGGCGATGGCCTCGGTGTCCTTGGGGGTGAGGGGACGGTTGCCAAAGGGCCTTAGCTTCCCGTCCACCCGCACCACCGGCGGGGCCCCCGCCTGCAGGTGGATGTCCGAGGCCCGGGCCTGGACCATGGCCCTAAGCATCTCCACAAGGCTTTGCCTGCCTTCCTGGGGGTGGGCCTCGCTCATGGATAGACCTCCAGGTTGTCGATGAGCCGCGCCTCGGGAAACCGCCCGGCCACGATCCCCCTGGCCCCCGGCACCCAGTGGGAAAGGGGCAGGAGGGTCTCGGGGTGGACGATGGCCAGGTAGTCCTTGCGGAACTCGGGCACCTCCCGAAGGACCTCTTCCCCCGCCCCTAGGGCCTCGGCCACGCTCCCGCCCCTCCTGGCCACCTCCCGCATGGCGGAAAGGGCGCGGTAGAGCACCGGGGCCTTCTTCCGGGTCTCGGGGGAAAGGTAGACGTTGCGGCTGGAAAGGGCCAGGCCGTCCTCCTCCCGCACCGTGGGCACCCCCACCACCTCCAGGGGAAAGCCCAGGTCTCGGACCATCTTCCGGATGACGAGGAGCTGCTGGTAGTCCTTCTCCCCAAAGTAGGCCTTCTGGGGGCCTACCAGGAGGAAAAGCCTCGCCACCACCGTGGCCACCCCCTGGAAGTGGCCGGGGCGCACCGCCCCTTCCCAAAGGGCGGTGAGGGGGCCTTCCACCTGGACCCGGGTGGAAAAGCTTTCCGGATACATCTCCTCCACGCCGGGGGCGAAGAGGAGGTCCACCCCCGCCTCCTGCAAAAGGGCCTGGTCCCGCGCGAGGTCCCGGGGGTAGCGGTGGTAATCCTCCCCGGGACCGAACTGCAGGGGGTTCACGAAAATGGAGACCGCCACGAAGGGGTTCTCCCGGCGGGCCCGCTCCACCAGGGCGAGATGCCCCCGGTGGAGGTAGCCCATGGTGGGGACGAAGCCCACCCCCTCCTTAGGCAGGGCCTCCCTTAGCTCGGCCACGGCACGGACCACCTTCACGGGCCAGTATACTTGGCTCCGTGGGGAAGAAGAAGCGCGAGGAAAAGCTGAAGAAGAAGGCCCTAAAGGAGTGGGAGGCCCGCAGGCCCAAAAGCCTGCGCGAGGCCCTCCGCTACTTCCCCGGGGTCTTCCTGCGCACCGCCTTGGTGATGATGGGGGCGGTGGCCCTTCTCCTCTTGTTGGGCGCCTGGGGGTTGGGCTCGCAGGGAGCTTCTGGTTCCAGCTTCTGGTTTACCTGGGGTTTTACCTGGCTTTCAGCGCTTCATCATGGGACCTTTGGCCCCTCCCCGGGTGAAGTAGTCAGACCCGGTCGCGTCGGCCCAGAAGCCCTCGAGGTCGTAGTAGGCCCGGGCCTCAGGGGTCATGAGGTGGACCACCACCTCGCCGTAGTCCAGCACCACCCAGCGGGGGCTTTGCCCCTCCGTGGGCCGGGGGCGAAGCCCCTCCGCTTCCAGCTTCTCCAAAAGGTGCCGCTCCAGGGCCTGAAGATGGGGGGCGCTGGTGGCGCTGGCCAGGACGAAGTAGTCCAAACTCTGGGACACCCCGCGCAGGTCCAAGACCACCACATCCTCCGCCTTCTTTTCCCAAAGGAGATCCTTGATGCGTCCGATGAGATCCAGCGCCTCCTTGGTCTTCACCATCTAAGCTCATTGTAGCAGGTCCCGCCCGAGCTCCACCACCACGCCCTCCAGGGGCCGGTGGGGAGCGAGGAGGGGCAGGTGGAAGAGGTCGGCGAAGTAGGCTCCGGCCTCGGGGTCTTGGGCGTAGACGGCGCTCCTAACCACCTGGGTAGCCTCTTCCTCGGCCCTTATCCCCTCCCGGGCCAAAAGGAGCCGGGCCCAGGCCATAAGCTCAGGCTCCCCCCTAAGGCGCACGGCCACCCGGGGAGGCGAGGAGGGGGCGGCCACGCCGAAGAAGGCGGAAAGGAAACGCCCCCTCGCCTCCTCGTCCACGTAGAGAAAGGTCCCGGGGCTTCCCGGGTGGGGAGGGTAGCCAAGGCCAGCTTCAGCCCCCGCACCGCCGGCAGATGGGCGAGGAGCTCCTCCAGGGTAAGGTTCGTGTCCAGTTCCCCCCAAGCCTCCCGCAGGGCCAAGGTGAGGGCAGGCCAGGTCCTGGGGTCTTGCGCCCTCTTCAGGACCTGCCCCACCACCTCCTTGATCCGGTCCAGTCGAGCGTAGTCCCCCAAGGCGTCGTGGCGGAAGCGCATGTACTTCACCGCCTCCTCGCCCGAAAGGTGAAGCGGGCCCGCGGGAAGGTCTATGTAGAGCCTCGCCGCCCGGTCGGTATAGCGCATGGGCTTTTCCAGGTAGACCTCCACCCCCCCCACGGCGTCCACCACCCGGGCCACGCTTTCCAGGGTGAGGACCAGGTGCCTCTCCGCCACCAGGCCCGTGGCCTCCTCCACCGCCCGCTTCAAAAGCTCGGGCCCGCCCCGCCCGTAGGCGGCGTTGATCTTGCCGCCCACCAGGGGGCTAAAGAGGTCCCGGGGGATGGCTACCCCCCTCACCTCTCCTCCCTGGAGGCGAAAGTAGAAGATGGTATCCGTCCGGCTGCCAGGGCCGCAAGGGGTGTGGTAGCCGCAGTACTCTATGTCCCGGGCGGCCACCACCATCCCCATCTCCGGAAGGGGACCCAGCCGCACCGGGCGGACCTCCCCCTCCGAAGGCGCGCGGGGCCAGGAGAGCACCCCCCCCAGGGCAAAGAGGGCCAGGGCCAAGAGGAGGAAGGAAAGCCTAGGGCGCATCCTTCAGGCTGCGGTAAACCGAGAGGGTCTTGGGGTGGACGGGAACCCCCTTGGCGGCGAGGTAGTTCACCTTGTTCTCCACCGCCCGGCGGTAGGCCTGGAGAAGCTGCCCGGAAAGGGCGAGCTCCCGGATCTCCCCGTTCACCCCCCTTCCTGGCTCGGAGATGTCGGCGATGTAGAGGGCCATGCCCAGGCCGTTTCCCGGGTCCACCCCGAAGACGTGGCCCTCTATGGCCTCCAGCACCTCCTCGTCCTCCACCCCCCAGGCCTGGGCCAGCTTGCGGGCCGCCCGGCCGTGGAGGGCGAGGGGGTGGGTCCTTTCCACCTCGTTCTCCGGGGGGGCGAGCTCTAAAAGCGCCTCCTCGGGGAGGTCCCGGGCGGCGTCGTGGAGGAGACCGGCCAGGTAAGCCCGCTCCCCATCCAGACCGTTCTTCTCGGCGATCTCCTTGGCCAAGGCCGCCACCCGGAGGATGTGCTCCAGGCGCTCCGGGCGCACCAAGGGCCTGACTTTCTCCAGAAGCTCAGCGGTAGAGACCGTGCTTTTCAAGGTACACCTCCACGGGGCGGGGAACCCAGTAGCGGACGCTCAGGCCCTCCTTAAGGCGTCTGCGGATCTCGGTGCTGGAGATGCCCACCTCGGGCACCCTAAGGGGCACCACCGGCACGGGCATCCCTTCCAGCGAGTAGCCGGGACGGGTCACGGCCACCAGGGTGGCGAGCTCGGGAAGCCTCCGCCCCTCCTTCCAGGTGAGGACCTCCCGGTAGGCGTCCGCCCCGGTGATGAAGAAGAGCTCGTCCCCCGGGAAAAGCTCCGGGCCTCCTCCAGGGTGTCCACGGTGTAGCTGGGCCCCGGGCGGTCCAGCTCCAGCCTCGAGGCCGCAAAGCGCCGGTCCTCCCCCGTGGCCAGAAGGACCATCTCGTAGCGGGCCTCCGGAGGGGCCACGGGGGTCTTGTGGGGAGGCCGGGCGGCCACCACGAAGAGCACCCGGTCCAGGCCCAAGGCGCTGGCCGCCTCGCTGGCGGCGATGAGGTGCCCCAGGTGGATGGGGTCAAAGCTCCCGCCAAAGAGGCCCAGGCGCACCTACCCCTCCGGGATGTACTCGAACTCCAGTCCGGCCACCCGCACCACGTCCCCCGCCCTCACCCCCTTGGCCCTGAGGGCGGCCTCCACCCCGTGGCGCTTGAAGACCTCCTGGAGGTACCCTGCGGCCTCCAGGAGATCCCCCTTAAGGCGCCTGAGGTAGCGCTCCACCTCGGGGGCCCGCACCTCGTAAACCCCCTCCTCCAAGGGCACCACCTCCACCCCCGCCCTCACCTCGGTGCGGGGCGTGGGCTTGGGGAGCTCAGGGGCGGGGGTAGCCTGCACCAGGTTCCAGAGGGCCTCCTTTAACTCGGGAAGCCCCTCCCCGGTGAGGGCGCTCACCGGGATCACCGGAAGCCCCTCCTGGGCCAGCCCGGCCACCCGGACCTCACCTCCTCCGGGGAGAGGAGGTCCACCTTGTTGAGGGCCACCAGGCTCGGCCGCAGGAGAAGCCCCCGGTCGTAGGCCCCCACCTCCTGCCTTAGGGTGCGGAGGGCGGAAAGGGGGTCCTCTGCGGCGTCCAGAACGTAAAGGAGGACCCGGGTGCGGGCGATGTGGCGCAGGAACTCCAGGCCCAAACCCTTCCCCTGGCTCGCCCCCTCGATGATCCCCGGGATGTCGGCCAGGGTGAAGCGCCCCTCCCCAGGGACCTCCACCACCCCCAGGTTGGGACTTAGGGTAGTGAAGGGGTAGGGAGCGATCTTGGGGTGGGCCCGGGTGGTGGCGGCGAGGAGGCTGGACTTGCCGGCGTTGGGGTAGCCCACCAGGCCCACGTCGGCGATGAGCATGAGCTCCAGGCGAAGCCGCCTTCTCTCCCCCTCCTCCCCCGCCTCGGCGAAGCGGGGGGCTTGGCGGGTGGGG
>BBBN01000068.1 GCA_001311585.1 Thermus sp. JCM 17653 | reverse complement strand
GCCCACCACGCCCTCTTCCTGGAGGTGGGGAGGGAGGGCCTTTTGGGCTACGCCCTGGACCCCGCGGGGAGGATCTTGGACCGCTTCCTCATCCCCAGCCCCCCATGACGTGCACGTGGACGTGGAAGACCTCCTGCCCCCCCTTTTCCCCCACGTTCACCTGCACCCGGTAGCCCTCGAGGCCCAGATGCCGCGCCACCCGGCCCACGGTGCGGAAGAGGGCCCCAAGCTTCCTCTCCCCTTCCTCGGTGTCGGGGTAGTCGGAAAGCTTCTCCACGTGCTCCTTGGGCACCACCAGGACGTGCACCGGGGCCTTGGGCCTTATGTCGTGGAAGGCCACGAAGGCCTCGTCCTCGTAGACCTTTTTGGAGGGAAGCTCCCCGGCGATGATGCGGCAGAACACGCACCCCATGGAAGGCATCCTACCGCACGGGAAGCTCCCTGGCCCCCTCCTTCACCCCCTCCACCCGGCCCAAAAGGACGTACCCCTCCACGCCCAAGACCCGGGCCCAGACCGTCTCCCCGGGGCGGGCCTGGCCCTCGAGGCGGGCCTCGTAGTAGTCGGGGGTGTGGCCCAGGGCCTCTTCCCCCTGGAACCTCTCCACCAGGACCTCCACCCGGCTTCCCAGCTTGGGCCGCAAGCGCTCCTCCGCCAGGCGCCGGGCCAGGGCGATGAGCTCCTTGGTGCGCCGCTTCCGCACCTCCGGGGGGACCTGGGGCAGGGAGGCCGCCCGGGTCTTGGGCCTCGGCGTGTAGGTGAAGGCGTGGACCCGGGTGGGCCTGAGCTCCTCCAGGAAGGCCAGGGTTTCCCGATGCTCCTCCTCCGTCTCCGTGGGCAGGCCGGCGATGACGTCCGTGGTGAGGGCGAAGCCGGGGATGAGCTCGTAGGCCCGCTGCACCAGGTCCCGGTAGTAGGCCTTGTCGTAGCGGCGGCCCATGAGCTTGAGGAGCCGGTCCGAGCCGGTCTGCAAAGAAAGGTGGAGGTGGGGCCTCACCTCGGGGGCGTAGCGGGCGATCACCTTGAGGAGGTCCTCCCCCGTGTCCTCGGGCTCTATGGAGGAAAGCCGCACCTTGGCCCCCAGGTGGTAGAGGTCCTCCACGAGCCCCGAAAGCCCCCTGGGGTGGCCCCGGTAGCTCCCCAGGCGCACCCCGGTGAGGACGATCTCCCGGATCCCCATGCGGAGGAGGGCCTCGGCCTCGGCCAAAGCTTCCCGGTGGTCCCGGTGGCGCTCCTTGCCCCTTAGCCTTGGGATGATGCAGTAGGCGCAGCCCGCCTGGCACCCGTCCTGCACCTTGAGGAAGGCCCGCACGCGGC
The DNA here is from genome assembly GCA_001311585.1 of Thermus sp. JCM 17653. GTDB lineage: Bacteria > Deinococcota > Deinococci > Deinococcales > Thermaceae > Thermus. The sequence goes on along the minus strand of BBBN01000068.1, from coordinate 6,797 downwards.
TATTTAAAAGCCCCCTCTCCCCCGCGCCCCAGAACTCGTTGGGCGGGGTGGTGATGGGGTCGGAGGGAAGGCCGAAGCGCTCCAGGATCACCCGGGGAAGCTCGGCCTTGCGGGCGTTGGGCACCACGGCGTCCGCCCCAAGCTCCTTTAGCGCTTCCGGAGCTAGCTCGGCGTAGCACCCCGTGACCACGATGAAGGCCTCGGGGTTGTACCGCCTTGCCCGGCGCACCTCCTTGCGGGTGTCCGCCTCGGCGGCGGTGGTGACGGCACAGGAGTTGATGACCACCAGGTCCGCCCCCCCGGCCTCCACGGGCACCACCTCGGGTTCCAGGGCCCGAAGAAAGCCCAGGAGGGCCTCGGTCTCCACCTGGTTCACCTTGCACCCTAGGGTGCGAAAGGCCGCGCGCATCCTTCCCATTCTGGTAGGCTTTAGAAGCCCCGTCAACCGCCTGGGCCAAGTGTGACCCCACCCACTTGCCGTGAAAACCCAAGGGGTAGTAGCATCCTGGCATCTAACCCCAAGATTTGGGGGGTATAGGGAGGATTTATGGAGCAACCCTTCTTTGACGAGCACGCCCAGGCCATTGCTAAGCGCCAGTACCTGCAACCCGGCGACGGGGACATCCTGGGCATGTTCCGCCGGGTGGCCCGGGAGATCGCCAGGCCCGAGAAGCCCGAGGAGCGCTCCTACTGGGAGGAGAGGTTCTACGAGCTCATGAGCTCCAAGCGTTTCTCCCCGGGGGGCCGCATCCTCGCCGGGGCGGGCACCCCGCACGGCAACCTCCTCAACTGCTTCGTCCAGGGGGCCACGGAGAACCCCCCAGAGAGCTTTGAGGGCATCATGGAGGTGGCCAAGAAGCTGGCCCTGGTCACCAAGGTGGGCGGGGGCAACGGGGTGAACCTGGACCCCTACCGCTCCAAGGGAGCGGGAAAGCGCCGGGAGGTCCGGGGCGTGGCCTACCTGTCCGCCCAGCACCCCGACCTCGAGGACTTCCTCCGGGGCCTCATGCGCCCCCCCATCAACCCGATGGGCCCAAGGAGGAGGTCCGCCTCAAGAACTTCACCCGGGTGGTCTACGGGGAGCTCCCCCTGAGCTCGAGGCCCTGGCGGAAAAGCACGGGGTGCGGGTGGTGGAGGAGCCCCCCAAGGAGCGCATCCTGGTCCCCGACGACATGGGGGGCATCGTGGAGGCTGCCCGGGAGGCCGCGGACCTCGCCCGTCGGGGCCTCACCCCCCACGTGGACTTCTCCCTCCTCCGCCCGGAAGGCGCCCCCATCCGGGGAAGCGGGGGGACGAGCTCGGGGCCGGTGAGCTTCCTCTTTGAGATCTTCGACCACTTCCTGGAGTGGGCCGCCCTGGGGGCGGAAGGGGCAGGCCCCGTGGCCACCTTGCGCTACGTGTACGCCCCGGTCCTCCGGGTGGTGCGGCAGGGGGGTGCCTCCATCCCGACACCTTGGTCCACACCGACCGGGGCACGCTGCGCCTTCGGGAGATCGTGGACCCCTTCCTTCGGGGCTGGCAGCCCCACGCCCTAAGCGTAGCCACCGACGAGGGCTGGCGGCGAAGCCCCGAGGGGTACAACAACGGCGTAGCTTCCACTCCGGGTGGTCCTGGAAAACGGCCTCGAGGTCCAAGGGACCCCCAACCACAAGCTCAAGGTTCTCCGAGAAGACGGGACCCGGGCCTGGGTGGAACTCCAGGACCTCAGGCCCGGGGACTGGGTGATCTGGGTGCTGGACGAGCACACGGGGACCCCGGTCCAGCTCGCTCCCCTGGACGAACCCCTCCACCCCAACGCCACCCCTATCCGCACCCCGGAGGTGCTCACCGAGGACCTGGCCTTCCTCCTGGGGTTCTTCTTCGGGGAGGGCTTCGTGAGCGGGGACCGGATCGGCCTTTCCGTCCACGAGGAAGAGCCCATGCGGGAAGAGGCCAAGCGCCTCTTCCACGAGCTCTTCGGATTGGAGCTCCGGGAAGAGCGGAAGCAGGAGGACCGGAGCGTCACCTTAGTGGCCCGGAGCCGTCCCCTGGTCACCTGGCTCAGGAAGAACGGCCTTCTGAAGGGGAAGGCCCACGAGCTGGAGGTCCCCAGGGCCATCCGCCAAAGCCCCCGCCCCGTCCTCGCCGCCTTCCTCCGGGGCCTCTTTGAGGCCGACGGCACCCTTACCGCGGGCTACCCCATGCTTACCACCGCCTCCAAACGCCTGGCCCAGGACGTAATGGTCCTCCTGGGGGGACTGGGTATCCCCTCCAAGCTCCTCCGCTACAACCCCCTGCCGGGGCGCTTCTCCAAGGCCGAGCACTACCGGGTCCGGGTGGTCACCGCCAAGGGCCTGGAGCGGTACCTGGAGAGGATCGGGGTGCCCAAGGGCTCCCGCCTGGAAGCTCTCTACGAGAAGCAGCCCGACACCCGGAGGGAGTCCAGCTGGCCCCTGCCCCACGCCGAAGGGTTGCTGAAGCCTATCTTGGCAGTAGCGGAGAAGGGCAAGAAGGGCCACGCCTCCCCCTACACCCCCTTGCGGAAGGACCTCCTCCGGTACCTCCGGGGCGAGCGTCGGCTCACCGCCACGGGGTACGCTATGGTCCTGGAAAAGGCGCAGGACCTGGCTTGGAGGCCGAACCCTTCCCCTTCAACGAGTACTACGTGCAGGTGGCCTCCGTGGAGGCAGGCGGGGCGATCCTCACCCTAGACCTCTCCGTGGACGAGAACCACACCTACCTCGCCAACGGCTTGGTGAGCCACAACACCCGCCGCGGGGCGGGGATGGCCACCCTCTCCATCGACCACCCCGACCTCCTGGACTTCCTCACCGCCAAGGACCTGGACCGGGAGAAGGCGGAGGGGGACATCTCCACCTTCAACATCTCCGTCCTGGTCACCGAGGCCTTCATGAAGGCCCTGGAGGAGGACGCCCTCTGGCCCGTGACCCCCGTGGAGGTGCCGGGGAAGTACTACCCCCACCCCGTGGAAGGCCCTACACGGGAAAGCTCCCCGACCTCCCCGAGCGGGCAGACGGGGCCAAGCCCATCCCCCTCTATGGGGGAAAGGTCCCCGCCCGGTGGCTCTGGCACGAGATCGCCTGGCACGCCTGGGCCACGGGGGAGCCGGGCCTCATCTTCGTGGACCGGGTCAACGCGCTCTCGGCCCTGAAGGGACTGGGGGAGCCTTATTGGATTAGGTCCACAAATCCCTGCGGTGAGATCCCGCTCACCGTGGGCGAGCCCTGCGACCTGGGGGCCCTGAACCTCGCCGCCTACGTGAAGGACGGGGAGTTCCAGATGGAGGCGTTCCGCCGTGATGTCCACACCGCCATCCGCTTCCTGGACAACGTCCTGGACGTGAACAAGTTCGCCCTCCCCGACAACGAAATGGCGGCGAAGCGGCTCAGAAGGCTTGGCCTCGGGGTCATGGGCCTGGCGGACGCCTCATCAAGATGGGCCTCCCCTACGCCTCGGAGGAGGCCCGGAAGAAGGTCTATGAGATCGCCTCCGCTCAAAGGGAGGAGGCCATCCGGGCCTCCGAAGCCCTGGCCGAGGAGAGGGGCCCCTTCCCCCTCTACGAGGAACACCGGGAGTACTTCGAAAGCCTGGGGATCCGCCCGCGGCGCAACGTGGCCCTCCTCACCGTGGCCCCCACGGGGACCACCAGCATGCTCATGGGGGTCTCCTCGGGGATCGAGCCCGTCTTCAGCCCCTTCGTCTGGCGCAGGATCGGCGGGGAGTACAAGCCCCTCCTCCACCCCCTCTTCGTGGAGCTCATGGAGGCCTACCCGCCCGCTCCCGGCTTCGCGAGGGACGGGAAGTGGGACTGGGAGAAGATCGTGGAGGAGATCCAGAAGGACGGGCACGGCTCGGTGCAGGGGCTCTCCTTCGTCCCCGAGCCCATCCGGCGGGTCTTCCAGTGCGCCCACGACATCCCCCCCTTGGACCACGTGCGCATGCAGGGGGCGGTGCAACGGGCCTTCGACGCCGAGGGGTACGCGGGGAACTCCCTGTCAAAAACCATAAACCTTCCAAACCACGCCTCGGTGGAGGACGTGGAGGCCGCCTACCTCGAGGCCTACCGCACGGGGTGCAAGGGGATCACGGTGTACCGGGACGGCTCCCGGGAGTTCCAGGTGCTGACGGTGAAGAAGGAGGAGGGGAAAGAGGCGAAGGAGGTGGAGAAGAAGCCCCTAGAGCCCGCCCCCAGGGCGAACGGTCCCCTCCACGAGCGCCCGGGCCGCCTCATGGGCTTCACGGACATGGTGAAGCTCATGACCCCCGAGGGGCAGAAGCGGAGCTTCCTGGTGACGGTGAACGTCTTGGAGGGGAGGCCCATAGAGGTCATCCTCACCTCCGGCAAGGCCGGGGACGAGGCCAACGCCGACTCCGAGGCCCTGGGCCGGGTGGTGTCCATCGCCCTGCAGTACGGGGTGCCTCCCGAAGCCCTGATCCGCACCTCCGGGGGATCAACGGGGGCCTCTACGGCACCTACCAGGGAAGGCTGGTCTCCAGCAAGGCCGACCTCATCGCCGTGGCCCTGGAGACCATCCCCGAGAGCCTGAAGGCGGGCGGAGCCCTCCCGGAGGAGGTCCCCCTCCCGGCCCTCTCCGGGGGCGGCCTTGTCCTCCCGGGCGCCGAGAAGTGCCCCGTTTGCGGGGAAAAGGCCCTGGTGCGGGAGGAAGGGTGCTGGAAGTGCCAGGTTTGCGGCTACTCCAAGTGCGGCTAGAGGCCCAGGGGCATGGGGGCTAGGGTAAGGGTCAAGATCTGCGGCATCACCCGCCTCCAGGACGCTCTCCTGGCGGAGGAGCTCGGGGCTTACGCCCTGGCTTCGTCTTCGCCCCGGGCTCCCGGAGGCGGGTCCCCCCCGAAAGCCCGGGAGATCTCCCAGGCCCTAGGACCCTTCACGGTGCGGGTAGGGGTCTTCCGGGACCAGGAGCCCGAGGAGGTGCTAAGGCTTATGGAGGAAGCCCGCCTCCAGGTGGCCCAGCTCCACGGAGGGGAGCCTCCGGAGTGGGCCGAGGCCGTGGGGCGCTTTTTTCCTGTCATCAAGGCTTTCCCCCTGGAGGTCCTGCTCCTTCCGAGTGGGCCCACTACCCCGCCTCCGCCCTCCTCCTGGACAGCCCCACCCCGGGAAGCGGCCAGCCCTACCCCAGGGCCTGGGCCGAACCCCTTCTAGCCCGGGGCCTGCGGGTCATCCTCGCCGGGGGCCTCACCCCGGAAAACGTGGGGGAGGCCCTGGCCTTAAAGCCCTACGCCGTAGACCTGGCCAGCGGGGTGGAGGAGGCCCCGGGGGTGAAGAGCGAGGCCAAGCTCAAGGCCCTCTTCCAGAGGCTCTGGGGCCTATGATGGAGGGGTGATCGGCAAGGGCCATCCTTTCCTTCCCCACCTCGAGGCCATGCTGGAGGCGGCCCGGCTGGCCTGGGGCATCCACCACTACTACCTGGAAAAGGGCTTCACCCACGGGACCAAGTCCGGCCCCACGGACCTGGTGACCCAGGCGGACCAGGAATCGGAGGAGGCCATTAAGGCCCTCCTCCTGGAGCGCTTTCCCGAGGCGGGTTTCCTGGGCGAGGAAGGGGGGAGCGAGGGAAGCGCCGCCTTGCGCTTCATCGTGGACCCGCTGGACGGCACGGTGAACTACGCCCACGGCTTCCCCTTCTACGGGGTTTCCCTGGCCCTCGAGGCCGGGGGGGTCATCCAGGCGGGGGTGGTCATGGACACCGCCCGGGGGGAGACCTTCTACGCCTCCGGGGCGAGGGGGCCTACCTGGACGGGAGGCCCATCCGGGTCACCGAAAGGGGCGAGCTCTTGGGAAGCCTCCTCGCCACGGGCTTCCCCTACGACGTGGCCAAGGACCCGGAAAACCTCACCTACTTCGCCCGGGCCTGAGGCGGGGGCTTTTGGTCAGGCGCCCGGGGGCGGCGGCCCTGGACCTGGCCTACGTGGCCGCGGGGCGGCTGGAGGGCTTCTGGGAGGTGAAGCTGAACCCCTGGGACGTGGCCGCGGGCTGGCTTTTGGTGGAGGAAGCGGGGGGCAGGGTCACGGACCTGGCGGGGAGGCCCTACACCCTGGGAAACCGCTACATCGTGGCCACCAACGGCCGGATCCACGAGGCCCTCCTAGAGGCCCTCCTCACCCCTGTAGAATAGGGGCATGGACCTCGAGGCCAAGAAGAAGGTCCTCCGCAGCTTCACCTATGGCCTCTACATCCTGACGGCGGGGGACGGCGAGGAGATGGCCGCCGGCACGGTGAACTGGGTCACCCAGGCCTCCTTTGCCCCGCCCCTCATCGCCTTGGGGGTGAAGCGGGACAGCCGCCTCCACGCCTCATAGAGCGCACGGGAAGGCTCGCCCTTATGACCCTGGCCCAGGACCAGAAGGCCATCGCCCAGGACTTCTTCAAGCCCACGGTGCGGGAGGAAGACCGCCTCAACGGCCACCCCTTCGTCCCCTCCCCCACCTTCGGCCTCCCCCTCCTCACCGAGCCCCCCTACTGGCTGGAGGCCGAGGTACGCCACCTGTATCCGGGCGGGGACCACAGCCTGGTGGTGGCCGAGGTGGTGGAGGCCGGGGTGCGCTCCGAGGCCAAGCCCCTGGTCATGTGGGACACGGGCTGGTTCTACGGGGGCTAAAGGAGGACCACCGCCACCTCCCGCCCCTCGGGCAGGAGGAAGGCCCGGAAGCCGTCGGTGCCGAAGATCACGTAGGGCACCCGCCAGCGGGCCTCCTTGATGTCCCTCGGGCTCGGGAGGGCGGGGCCAGCGGGGTGGGAGTGGTAGATGGCGGAGGAGGGAAAGCCCCTCCCGCTCCAG
>BBBN01000067.1 GCA_001311585.1 Thermus sp. JCM 17653 | reverse complement strand
CCAGGTCCTTGCCGTCCTTCCGCACCCACCAGCCCGGAGCGGTGCCATGGGGTTAGGGAGCCAGGCGGCGGAGGGAACCTTCATGGCCTGCTTGCGGTTGGCCTCGGGCATGGCCCGGCCCCGGGCGCGAAAGAGGGATTCGATCTGCGCCAGCATGGCCTCGTCCAGCTCCAAAGGCTCCCCCAGGGCCAGGGCCACCGCCTCCCGGGTCACGTCGTCCGGGGTGGGGCCGAGGCCGCCGGAAAGGACCACGAGCCTGGCCCGTGCCAAGGCCTCCTCCACCTCCCGGGCCAAGGGGGCCACCTCGTCCGCCACCCTCAGGGTCCTCTCCACCTTGAGGGCGTAGGGCTTGAGGCTCCTTGCGATCTCCGCCGTGTTGGTGTCCAGGGTCTCCCCGTAGAGGAGTTCGGTGCCTACTCCAAGGATCTCTGCCCGCTCCATGCCGCCTCCTTAAAGGGGAGGGCCTCCACCAGGTACCGCCCCCCGCCTCCTTCCACCTCCGCCCCCACGGGCACCTCCTTCCGCACCACGGCGAGGCCCAGGAGGCCGAAGGGGGTTTTTAGGAGGCGCTTCGCCTCTCCCACGCGCTTTCCCTCCAGGAAAAGGGCCGCCGGGGCCTCGCCCCCCTCCAGGCCCTCAGGCCCACGAGGCGGTAGGGCACCTCCTTTCCCTCGGTCCTGGCCATGATCTCCTGGCCCACGTAGCACCCCTTGCCGTGGTCCACCAGGTGGAGGAGGCCCACGCTCTGGGGGAGTTCCCCTTGGATGTCGGAGAGGAGGGGGAGGCCCTTGAGGAGGGTGTAGAAAGGGTAAAGCTCGGCGGGAAGCGCCCCTTCCGCCCCTTCCCTCACCTCCTCCCGGCCCTCCGTGTGGAGGAGGCGGAAGAGGGGAAGCACCACAAGCTCCACCTGGTCAAAGACGATGTAGCGCTGGAGGCGTTTTCTTAGGCCCTCGAGGCTCCCCCAGGGGGCGAGGAGGAAGCCTCGGGGTGGGGGAAGAGGGTGGCCGCCTCCTCGATCTGGCCCTTGTGGTTGAGGAAGAGGACCCCGGAAGGGCCCGAAAGCCGCCGCAGGTCCCGGGTGCCCTGCCCCTGGAGGAAGGAAAAGGCGTCGGGGCCCCGAAGGAGGAGGACCCCAGGGAAGGCGAAGAAGCCTTCGCCGGAAAGGGCTTGGGCCAAAAGCCGCTCCATCCTCCCCATTATTGACCAAAGGGTCACCCAAGGGGGAGAATGCGGTCCGTGCGCTTTCTCGCCGGCTCTTTCCTCGCCCTTTTTCTCGTGGGGGTGATCGTGGCCCTCCCCGGGGCGGCCCTGCCCTACTGGCGGGAGCGGTACGGAGGGGAAGAGGGAACCTCCCTCTACTTCGCCGCCCTCCTCCTGGGCCTCCTCCTCGGGGTGCGCCTGGGGCAGGAGGAGAGGCGCCACCCCCTTCTTTCCCTGGCCCTGGGCCTGGTGGGCCTCGCCTTCTTTGGCCTGGCCTTGGCCCCCTCCTACGCCTGGATGGCGCCCCTGGCCTTCCTCCTCGGCCTGGGGGAGGGGGTGATGAACGTCCACGGGAACAGCCTGGTGGGGGAGCTTTACCCGGAAAGGCGGGTGGAGCTTTTAAACCGGGTCAACGTGGCCTTCGGCCTGGGGGCGGTCCTCACCCCTTTGGCCTTGGGCTGGCTTCCCTACGCCGCCTTTCTGGCCCTGGCGGGCCTTCTCGCCTTCCTCGCGGGGGTTCTCGTCCTCGAGGCGCCCCCGGCGGAAAGGCCCAGGGAGAGGCCCCGGGGGGCCCTCTGGCCCTTCCTCCTCGCCGTGGGGCTCTACACGGGACTGGAAGGGGCCCTGGCCACCTGGAACCGGGTCTGGCTGGAGGCCGCAGGCCACGCCACGGCCCTAGGCGGCCTCCTCCTCACCCTCTACTGGCTCTTCCTCGCCCTGGGCAGGCTCCTCCTCGCAGGAAGGGTGGCCAAGGACCCCTTGAGGGCCCTCCGGGGGCTTCTCCTCGGGGTGATGGGCCTCCTCCTTCTGAACCTCCTCCCCCAGACCGCCCTCCTCTTCCCCTTGGCGGGCTTCCTCCTCGGCCCCCTCTTCTCCACCCTCTTCGCCTTGGTCCAGGCCCGCTTCGGCCACCGGGCCCTGGGCGGGTTCATGTACGCCGGGGCGGCGGGGAGCACCCTCATCCCCGGGCTTTTCGCCCTCCTGCCCCACGGGGGGATCCCCTTGGGGCTTTTCGCCCTAGGCCTCGCCCTCTACCTGCTCCTTCGGGGCGTGGAGCGGGAGGTGGCCCGTGCTTAAGGCGGTCCTCTTTGACCTGGACGGCACCCTGGCGGACACCGACCCCCTGCACCTCCTCGCCTGGCGGGAGGCCTTGAGGCCCTATGGCCTAAAGGTGGACCCCGCCTTCTACCGGGAAAGGATCTCGGGGAGGCTAAACCCGGAGATCGTCCGCGACCTCCTGGGCCTGGAGGGGGAGGAGGCGGAAGGCTCATCGCCGCCAAGGAGGCCCGCTTCCGGGCCCTCGCCCAAGGGCTCAGGCCCACCCCGGGGCTTCCGGAGCTTCTGGAGAAAATCAGGGAAAGGGGGCTCCTCTGGGGCGTGGTGACCAACGCCCCCAAGGAGAACGCCCTCCACGTGCTGAAGGCCCTGGGCCTAAGGCCTCCCCTTTTGCTCCTGGCGGAGGAGGTGGGCCGGGGTAAGCCCGACCCCCTCCTACCGGGCGGCCCTAGAGCGCCTTGGGTGGCCCCCGGGGAGGCCCTGGCCTTTGAGGACTCCCCTTCCGGGGTGAAAAGCGCCGTGGGGGCGGGGATCCCCACCTATGGCCTCCTCACGGGGCACGGGGCGGAGGCCCTTCGGGAAGCGGGGGCGAAGGGGGTTTTCCGGGACTTCCGGGAAGCGTTAGGCCTCCTTTAGGGCGTACCGGGCGAAGGCCTCCTCGTCAAAGCGGGCCTCCACCAGGTCCTCCCAGTAAAGCCATCCCTCCCGGAAGGCGGGGAAGGGGAAGAAGCCGCCCTCGGCCTTGAGGTGGAAGGCGAGCTCACAAGGCTCCGTCACCCCTTGCTGGAAGGCGAGGAGGGCGGACTGGTAGGCCCCGAAAGCGCTTTGCGCCTGGCTTCCCACCATGGCCCTCTTGCCCCGCTCCCGGGCCAGGGCCAGCATCTCCAGGGTCCAGGTGACCCCGGTGCGGGCGGGCTTGAGGTTGAGGACGTCAAAGGTGTCCAGCTCTAGCTCCCGCTTGAGGTCCTTCAGGGTCATGGCGGAGTCGTCGGCGATGAGGGGGAGGATCCCCTTTTCCTTTAGCCTCCGCCGCGCCCCCACCTCCTCTATGGGGAGGGGCTCTTCCACGTAGCGGAGGCCAAGCTCCTTCCAGGCCAAAAGGTAGCCCTCGGCCTCCTTGGGGGGAAGGGACTCGTTGGCGTCGGCGTAGAGCTCGGCCTCGGGAAAGGCCTCCTTCAGGCGGAGGATGCGGCGGGTGTCCCTCTCCAGGTCCCGCCCCACCTTCACCTTGAAGACCCTGACCCCCGCCCCAAAGGCCCTGCGGGCGTCCTCCAGGACCTCGTCCTCCTCCCCGAGGCCCAGGAGGTAGGCCACCCGCACCCGGTGCTTGGCGGGCCTCAGGACCTGGTGGAGCTCCTCCCCCTCGCTCCTCGCCCAGGCCTCCCAGAGGGCAAGGTCCAGGGCCCCCTTAAGCCCGAAGTTGAAGGGGAAAGCCTCCAGAACAGCCCTAATCCCCTCCTGGTCGTCGGCCTCGAGGCCCAAAAGCCTCGGCCTCAAGTGCTCCAGCCCCGCCCTCACGCTCCCCAAGGTCTCCCCGTAGATGGTGGGGCGGATGGCCACCTCGGCCCGGCCTATGGAGCCGTCGGAGAGCTCCACCTCCAAAAGGGCGTGCTCCAAGGCGGCAAGCTCCGAGGCCTTCCCCCAGCGCAAGGGGGCCTTCAGGGGGATGCGGAAGGAGATGAGGCGCAGGTCCCGTACCGTCGGCATAGAGCCCATTCTACGCGCTAGCGAAGGTTCTCTCGGAGGAAGCGCCGCACCGCCAGGACCTCCTCCTCGGGGGAGAGGGCCTCCGTGTCCAGGACCAGGGCCCGGGGGTGGCCCTTAAGAAGGCGCAAAGGCCCATCGGGTCGTAGTTTTTCTTCTCCTCGGCCACGATCTTGAGCTTGGCCAGGACCTCCTCGAGGGGGGCGAGGGAAAGGGCTTCCCTTAGCTCCTCCTCCGTGAGCACCCCCTGGGCCAGGGCCCTAAGGCGGGCCTCCTCCTCGGGGGCCACCTCCACCCGGTCAAAGGCGTCCCGGCGGGAAAGGAGCCGCTTAAGCCGCGTGGCCTCCCGGGCGTGGAGGACCACGAAAAGGGCCTTAGGGAGGTGTTCCAAGGCGAAGGCCACCTCCCCCTCCCCCCTCAGGCCGTCAAAGAGGAGGAGGGGCTTGGGGGGCGCGTACCCCCGGGCGAGGACCTCCGCCACCCCCCCGGGGAACTCCTCCCGGAAGCGCCGGGTGAGGCGGAAACGCTCCTCCCGGGGGATGGGAGGCTCTGCCCCGTAGCGGGGGAGGACGTAGCGGTCCACGAGCTCCCGGCGGTCGGGGAGCCGGGGAAGGCCCAGGGCCTCCACCAGGGTGCTCTTCCCCACCCCGGTGAGGCCCACGAGGATGAGGAGGGGGTGATCCCTCAGGGGGACTAGGCCGGGAGCGGGCTCCAGGGAAAAGGCCACCTCCATGCCCCCATGCTACCTGGTAGGATGGAGGGGCTATGAAGCGGGCTCTCTCCCTCCTTGGCCTTCTTCTGGGCCTCGGCCTGGCCCAGGCCCCGGCCTACCCGGAGAACACCCTGGGCTTAGGCTACGCCCCGGACAAGGGCCTCTACCTCCAAGGAAGCGCCCTCCTGCCCTTTAGCCCCTTGGGGTTGGACACCGGCTTGGACCTCCAGGTCCTCCTTTCCCAGAACCCAGAAGCCCACGCCCTCCTCAAGGCCAACCTCTTCCCCGGCCTCGTCCTCGCCGACCTCTACACCTCCTTGGGGTTGGGCCTCTCCCTCCGCTACCCCTTCGGGGCCCACCTAGGCCCCCTCGCCAGCCTGGAGCTTCCCGGCGGGGCCCTCTCCCTAGGCCTCGGCCTCGGCTACCAGGCGGGGTTCCACCTGGCCTGGGGCGCGGGGTTTAGGCTCTACCTGGAGCCTTTGGCCCTGGAGGTTTCCGCCTCCGACCGCTACCCCTTCCTCCTCTCCCTCCTCTACCTCTGGTAGCCCCGTGCGGAAGAAGCTTCCCCTGCTCCTCTTCTCCCTCCCGGCCCTCCTTCCCCTCTTCCTCTTCGTCCTCTACCCCTTTTTGGACGTCCTCCGCTTCTCCACCTGGGACTGGTCGGGGCTTTCCGAGCCCAGGCCCGTGGGGCTCAAGAACTACAGGGACCTCCTCCAGGACCCCGCCTTCTGGGGAAGCCTCTGGGTCACCCTGAAGTTCATGCTCCTGGCCCTTCCCCTCTTCGTGGGGCTTTCCGTGGCCCTGGCGGTGGCCCTGGAGGGGATGCCCTACGAGCGCCTGGCCAAGAGCCTCCTCTTCCTGCCGGGCCTGGTCACCTTGGGCGGGGCCACCCTGAGCTGGTACACCCTCTTCACCCCCGAGTACGGGGCCCTGGCCCAGTTCCTCCCCATCCCCCCCTGGGACCGGGAGGGGTTCTGGGCCCTCCTCATGGTGGTGGCCTTCACCTTATGGCGCCACCTGGGCTACGGGGTCCTGGTGGCCTCGGCCAGGCTCAAGGCCATCCCCAAGGCCCTCCTCGAGGCCGCCTACGTGGACGGAGCGGGACCCTTTGAGGCCTTCCGTCACGTGGTCCTCCCCCTCATGCGCCCGGCGGTGGCCTTTTTGGTGGTGGTGGGAACCATCCTCGCCCTGCAGTCCTACGCGGCGGTCTTCCTCCTCACCCGGGGGGGGCCCTACGGGGCCACGAGGGTCCTGGGCTACTACCTGTACGAGACGGGCTTTGAGAACTTCCGCCTGGGCTACGCGGCGGCGGTCACCGTGGTGATCCTCCTCCTCACCCTCCTCTTCGCCTACGCCCAGCTCCGGCTCCTCCGTCACGGGGACGGGGAGGCGTAGCGGTAGCGGGCCAGGTCCCGCAGGTGGGCCTCAAAGTCCACGTTCAGGTAAAGCTTTCCCCGGGCGTGGAAGAAGTAGAGGTAGGGGCGGCCCCCCCGGTCCTGGCGCACGGGGTTCAAGACGGCGAGGAGGGCCTTCCGCCCAGGGTTGGCGATGGGCCCCGGGGGAAGGCCTGCGTAGCGGTAGGTGTTGTAGGGGGAGTCCACCTGGAAATCCCCCCCGGGGCGGGAAAGCTCGGGCAGGCGCTTCCCCAGGGCGTAGGCCACGGTGGGGTCGGCCTGGAGGGGCATGCCCCGCTCTAGGCGGTTCAGGAAGACCCCGGCGATGTAGGGCATCTCCTCCTCGCTTCCCGCCTCGGCCTGGACGATGGAGCCAGGGTGACCCAGGCGTGCACGGAAAGCCCCCGCTCCTCTAGAAGCCTTCGCACCGGAGGGGTGAGCTCCGCCTCAAAGCGGCGGAGCATGGCCCGCACCACCTCCTCGGGGGTGGCCAGGAGGTCAAAGGTGTAGGTGGCGGGGAAGAGGTAGCCCTCGAGGCCCCTCCCCTCCACATAGGGGGGCTTCAGGGCCCCGGGGTTTTCCGCCAGGCGCAAGAAGCCCTCCCCGTCAAGCCCCGCCCCGGAGAGCCTCCGGGCGTAGTCCGCCGCCCTTTCCCCCTCGGGGAAGGTGAGGGTCACGCTTAGGGGCCTTTCCCCGCCCGTGAGGGCCCGGGCCAGGCGGAAGGCCCCCTCCCTTCAGGCGGTAGACCCCGGGGACCAGGCGCTTGGCCCTTCCCGAAAACCTCAGGTAGGCGGAAAAAAAGGTACCCCGAGCGCAGAAGCCCGGCCTCCTCCAGAATCCTCGCCACCTCCGCCCCTCTGGCCCCCTTGGGGATGCGCACCAGGGCCTCCTTCCCCGTGGGGCCAAGAAGCCATAGGGCATAGAGGAGCAAAAGGGCGAAGGTGAGGAAAAGGACCACCACCCCCCGCCAAAGCCACCTTCTAGAGCCCTCGGGCAAGGTAGTCCTCCAGAAGCACCAAAGCGGCGAGCTCGTCCAGCTTCCCCTTGTCCCGGCGAAGCCGCTTGGGGGCGTGTTTTAAGCGCTCCTTGGCGAGCCTGGTGGTGAAGCGCTCGTCCCATAGCTCCACCTCCACCCCCTTAGCCCTCAAGGCCTCCACCAGGGGAAAGACCTTCTTGGTCTGGGCGCTTTCCTTGAGGTCGGTGCGCAAGGGGAGGCCCACCACGAGCTTTCCCAGGCCTTCCCGCCGCACGAAGTCCAGGAGGGCCGCCACGTCCTCCTCGAGGGTCTTGCGCACCAGGTACCCCCGGCCCGAGGCCAGGGGTACCCCCACCCTCCCCCACGGCGAGGCCGATCCGGGCCTCCCCCACGTCAAGCGCGCCCACCCGCATACCGCACGCTCTTGTCCGCCAGGGCCACCCCCAGGTAGAGGAGGGCCACCCCCAAAGCCCTTCCCCCTTCCTCCAGGCCCGCCACTCCGAAGCGGTTTAGGCGCTGGTGGAGGCGAGGACCAGGGTGGCCAGGAAGACCAGGACCGTGCCCTGGGCCCTTAGGGGGTTCCTCCGCCAGAAGAGGAAGGTGGTGTAAAGGGCCACCCCGGCCATGAGGCCGTGCCCAGGAGGTTGAAGGGGATGGTCCAAAGCCTGGGAGAGAGGAGGCCAGGGGGGGGGAAGGCCGCCCCCGAGGGGGTGTAGGGCTCGGGGAGGCGGGCGAAGTCCAGGGGGGCCGAGGCCACCAGGTAAAGGCCCCAGAGGAAGAAGGGGCCTAGGGCGAGGAGGAAGGCCCGTGCCGCCTTGGGGTTGAGGAGGGCGAGGCTCCCTAAGCCCAGGAAGGTCACCCCGTGCATGGCCCCGGTGAAGTACCAGAGGCGGTAAAGCAAGGGACCCCAACCCCCCAAGAGGCGGGCGAGGAGCTCGGCGGAAACCGCCACGGCGAAGAAGAGGAGCCCGAGGCTATAGAGGGCGTTGTGGAGAGAAGGCCTTCTTTGGTACCGGCCGAAGGTGAGGGCGAAGAGGGCCCAGGAAAGGGCCACCGCCAAAAGGCTCAGGAGAAGCATACCCCCATTTTAGGGCAAAAGCCCGGGCAGGGAGGCCTTGGCCCGCTCCGGGTCCAGGCCGCCCCCCTGGGCCAGG
>BBBN01000066.1 GCA_001311585.1 Thermus sp. JCM 17653 | reverse complement strand
CCTCTGGAAGCGCCGCCCTACCCCGGGGAAGCGGCCTAGCCCCTTCAGGATGGCCTCGGGGGCCACTCCCAGGGCCAGGGCGGCCAAGGCGGCGGCCAGGGCGTTTTGGATGTTGTGCCGCCCCGGGACCTGGAGCCAGGCCTCTCCCAAGGCCTTCCCCCTGTGGACCAGGAGGAAACGGCTTCCCGAGGGGCCAAGCTCCGCTTCCTCGGCGGAAAGCTCCCCCCCCTGGCCGAAGGTCCTCCGGGGAAGCCCCTGGGAAAGCTCTAGGAGCAGGGGATCGGAGGCGGGGACCACCACCACCCCCGCCCCTTCCAAAAACGCCCCGCACGGCCTTGAGCTCGCCGAAGCTCCCGTGGTAGTTGGGGGCCTTGTGGCCGGGGGGGGCGATGTGGTCGGCCTCGAGGTTGGTGGCCACGGCGATGTCCACCTTCACCTCCCGAAAGAGGGGGTCGGACTCGTCCACCTCGGCCAGGCGGGGCCCCTTTCCGTGGCGGGCGTTCCCGGGAAGGAGGGAAAGCTCCCCCCGAGGAGCACCCAGGGGTCCAGCCCCGCTTCCAGGAGGATGCTGGCCAGCATCCCCGTGGTGGTGGTCTTGCCGTGGGTCCCCGTGACCCCCAAGGAAGGCCCTTGGGCCAGGAGCTGGGCCAGAAGCTCCATGCGCCGCAAGACCCTAAGGCCCCGCTCCTTGGCGGCCACCACCTCGGGGTGGTCCAGAGGAACCGGGGTGGGGACCACCAGGGTGTCCTCCTCCTGGAGGTGGCCGGGGTCGTGGCCCGCGTGGACCGGGACCCCCAGGGCCTTGGCCCGCTTGCCGGGGGCGAGGTCGCACCCCGTCACCGCCACCCCTTCCGCCAGGAGAAGGCGGGCCAGGGCGCTCATCCCCACCCCTTCTATGCCCATGATGTGCACCCGCTTCATAGAAACTCCTCCAGCCAATCCGCCAGGCGACCCGCCGCCCCCTCGGGAGAGAGGCGGCCCATGGCCTCCCGGTAGTTCGGGGTTGTGAAGCAGTTCTTCCACTTGTTGGGCCAGCCGGGA
Organism: Thermus sp. JCM 17653; assembly: GCA_001311585.1. GTDB lineage: Bacteria > Deinococcota > Deinococci > Deinococcales > Thermaceae > Thermus. The sequence continues at coordinate 7,154 of BBBN01000066.1, read as the reverse complement.
GTAGTCCCCAAGACGGGCGGCCCCGGCCTTCTGGTAGGCCAGGGCGTTGGCCCGTTGCGCCCCCCCGTCCAGCCGGGGCGAAAGGGGAAAAAGGAGGGCGGGGAGCCGGTGGAAGGCGGCCTCGGCCAGGGTGCCCGCCCCCGCCCGGGCCAGGAGAAGGTCGGCGGCGCTCATGGCCAAGGGCGCATCCAGGAAGCCGGCGATGCGGTAGGTCTCCCCTTCCAGGTGGCGGTAGCGCTCCAACCACCTTTCCCCCACCTGGTGGAGAACGGGAAGGCCCAGGGGCTTGAGGAGGGGGGGGAGCCTTTCGTTGAGCTCCAGGCTCCCCTGGCTTCCCCCCAGGACCAGGAGGAGGGGCTTCGCGGGGTCAAACCCCAGGCGGGCCTTGGCCTCGGCCTGGGAAAAGCGCACCTCCCGCACGGGGTAGCCCACCACCCTGCCTTGGCGGCAAGCCTTTGGGCCAGGGGGAGGGGCACGCTTAGGGCGAGCCCCCGGCTCAAGGGGGCGAGGAGCCTCACGGCCAGCCCCAGCTTGGCGTTCTGCTCGTGGAGAAGGACGGGAATCCCCTGGAGTTCGGCCACAAAGGCCGCGGGAAACCCCGCATAACCCCCGGTGGAAAGCACCGCCTTGGGCCTCCTCGCCCTTAGGACCTTGCGGGCGGCCTCGAGGCCCTGGACAAGCCTCCAGGCTTCCCCCGGCCTGAGGGCGCTCCGGTCCAGCTTCCCCGCGGGGATGAGGGCGTGAGGGATAGAGGCCTTGGGGAGGAGGCGGGCCTCGAGGCCCCCCAGGGCCCCTAGGTAGAAGACCTCATGCCCACGCCCTCTGAGCTCCTCGGCCACCGCCAGGGCGGGGAAGAGGTGCCCCCCGGTGCCTCCCCCGGTCAGGAGGACCATGCCCTCACCTCCTTTCCCCGGGTCTGGCGGGCCAAGCCCAGGAGAAGGCCCAGGGCCAGGCCCGACACCAACAAGGAGCTTCCCCCGTAGGAGACCAGGGGCAGCGGCACCCCGGTGACGGGGAGGAAGCCCAAGGTCACCCCGATGTTGAGGGCGGCCTGCAGGACAAGGTACAGGGTGAGGCCCAGGGCCACCAGGCCCTCCGCTCCCCCCAGCCTCAGGGCCAGGGCCAGCCCCCGGAGAAAGAGGAGCGCGAAGAGGAAGAGGATCATGAGCCCCCGAGCCAGCCCGTGGCGAAGACCACGCTGGCGAAGACCATGTCGTTGTGGGCCTCGGGCAGGTGGGGGAGGCTTCCTCCGGGTCCTTGCCCCAAAGGCCCTCCCAGGAGGACGGCCTTTTGCGCCTGCAGGACCTGGTAGGCGGTTTCCTCGGGACGGGCCTCCCCCCGCAGGTAGCTGAGAAAGCCGCTGAAGCGCTCGGAAACGTAGCGGAAGCGGTTCAGGTAAGCTCCGGAGAAGGGGGTGAGGACCAAGATGCCCGCCAGGCCGATGGCGATGAGCCGCCGCCAGGGCACCCCGGCCAGGACAAAAAGGGAAGCTCCCAGGAGAAAGAGGAAAAGGGCCGTGGCGAAGTCCGGCTCCACCAGCACCAGCCCCACCGTGCTGCCCACCAGGAGGGCGGGGCCGAGGATGGGGTAGTCCTCCCCCTTGCGGCCCACGAAGGAGGCCAGGTAGAGGACGAGGGCGATCTTGGCCAGCTCCGAGGGCTGGAAGGCAAAGGGCCCTAGATCAAACCAGCGCCGCACCCCCATGGGCCCGTCCCCCACCAGGAGGACCAGGGCCAGGAGGAGGAGGTTGAGGAGAAGAAGCCCCAGGGCGTACCGCAAGAGGAGCCTCACGGGGAGGAAGCTTCCCCCAAGCATGGCTAGAAGGGCGAGCCCCACCCGGAGGAGGTGGCTTTCCAGGAGGCCAGGCTCGGCTACCCCCACCCCCAGGAGCCAAAGGCCAGGAGGAGGAGGCCGCTTAGGAAGAGGATGGGGTCCATGGTTCCCCTCCCAAGGCCAGGACCGCTTCCCGGAAAGCCTGGGCCCGGTCCTGGTAGTCCCGGAACTGGTCAAAGCTCGCCGCCAGAGGGGCCAGAAGGACGCTTCCCGCCTCCAGGCGCTTTAGGGCTTCCTCCACCGCCCGTCTCAAGGCCTTCCGGCCCTCCTTCTCCCCGATGACCACCACCTCCACCCCTTCTCCCAAGGCCTCGGCCATCCGGGGGCCGTCCCGGCCGATGGCCAGGATCACCCGCACCCGGGGGAGGTAGGCCTTGAGGCTTTCCAGATCGGCCCCCTTGTCCTCCCCGCCCAGGATCCAGGCCACGGGGGCGGGAGCGGCCCTTAGGGCGGCGGCCACGGCGGGGGTGCGGGTGGCGATGGAGTCATCTATGAAGACCACCTGCCCCTTGCGGGCGAAGGCCTGGAAGCGGTGGGGGGGCTCGGGGAGGGTCTTGAGGCTTTCCCTTAGGGCGCTTTCCTGCAGGGGCCTGCCCAAAAGGTCCAGGTAGGCCCGGGTGGCCTGGAGGGCGGCCTCGAGGTTGGTCTTCCGGGGACTTTCCCGGGGTAGGAAGGGGTAGGGTCGGGCGGGGGTGGCCTCGGCCGCCGCCTTGACCTTGGGGTCCCCTGCGTTGTAAACCACGGCGTCTTCCCGGGTGAGGTTCTTGAGGAGGTTGAGCTTGGCGGCGTGGTAGGCCTCGAGGCTCCCGTGCCGGTCCAGGTGGTCCACCCCGAGGTTCAGGAGGACGGCCACCCGGGGGCGGAAGGCGTGGACCCGCTCCAGCTGGAAGCTGGAGAGCTCGGCCACCACCACCTCGGCCCGGTCCACCACCTCCACCAAAGGAGGGTCCACGTTCCCCCCGGGAAGGGCCTTAAGCCCTTGCCCCTGGAGGAGGTGGGCGGTGAAGAGGGTGGTGGAGGTCTTGCCTGCCGTGCCGGTAATCCCCACCATGGGGGTTTCCGAAAGCCGGTAGGCCAGCTCCGCCTCCCCCAAAACCCTGGCCCCGCGCGCCTTAGGCCTTCCAGGTGGGGGTGCAGGAGGGGCACCCCCGGGGCGGCCACCACCTCCTCATAGGCGCCTTCCAGCTCCCAGTCGGGGGAAAAGCCCAGGGCTAGGGCTTCGGCCACCTCCTCTTCCTTGGGCCGGTCGTCGTAGAAACGGGCGGGCATTCCCCGCCGTTTCAAGAAGCGGAGCACCCCGAGGCCGCTTTTCCCTAGGCCATAGACCAGGATCATACCCCTCCTCCCAGGCTCCAGGCCAGGCCCGTGGCCAAGGCGGTGAGGACGGCGAAGCGGAAGACGATTTTGGCCTCCTCCCAGCCCGAAAGCTCCAGATGGTGGTGCAGGGGGCTCATGCGAAAAAGCCTCCTCCCCGTGCGCCGGAAGTGGATCACCTGGACCACCACGGAAAGCACCTCCAACACCGGGACGATGGCCGCCAGGGGTAGAAGCCAAAGCTTCCCCGTGAGGACGAAAAGTCCCGCCACCATACTTCCCAGGGCCTGGCTTCCCGTGTCCCCCATGAAGACCTTGGCCCGGGGGGCGTTGTGCCAGAGGAAGCCCAGGACCCGCCCAGGAGGGTTTGGGCGAAGGGGTAGGGGTAGAAGGGGAGGAGGAGGATGGCGGCCACGCTGGCGAGAAGCCCGTCCAGGCCGTCGGTGAAGTTGAAGGCGTTGGCCGCCCCCACCACCGCCAGGAGGATCAGGAAGGCGTCCAAGATAGGCCAGGGGGTGTAGGCCACCTGCCGGGCGGCCCAGAGGGCGAAGACTAGGCCCATGGCCCCTTGCAGGGCGAGCTTTTCCCTGGCCCTAAGGGGCCGGGCCAGGCTTCCCGAGAGGTCGTCCAGAAGCCCCAGGAGGGCGAAGCCGAGGCCCAGAAGCCATAGGCCCCAAAAGGCGTCCTTCCCTAGGGCCAGGTAGGCCAGGAAGGCGGCCAGGAGGAAGGCCACCCCCCCCATGCTGGGGGTCCCCTCCTTGACCAGGTGGCTTTGGGGGCCGTCCTGGCGCACCCTTTTCCCCAGGCCTAAGCTTTTCATCAAGGAGATCCAGACCGCCGTGAGGAACCAGGAAAGGACCAGGCTAGGGCCATGCCGCCTCCTTGCAAGACCGCACCGCCCCCTGGGGGGCCAGGTAAAGGGCTTCCCCGAAGGCGGCGAAGTCCTGGGCCTCGGCCAGGGGCCTCACCCCCTCGGGGCGTACCAGATAGACCCGATCCAGAAGGGCCACCACCCCGCAGGCCCCCCCTTGGGCCTTGCGGGCGGGGTGGGGAAGGGGGAGGAGGCGCCCTTCCGGGTAGAAGAGGGCCTCTTCTCCCAGGGCCACCACCTGGCCCTCCCAGGCCACCACCTGGCGGAAGCGCCCGCGGGCCAAGAGGACGCCTTCCCGGTAGAGGCCCTTCCCGTCCACGTGGTAGAGGCCTTCCTCCCCGAAGAGGGCATCGTAGGCGGGGTAGGGGTAAAGGCCTTTCTCCGTCCAGATGGCTCCTTCCAGACCCACCACCGGCCTTGGGGTGGCCCGCAGGAAGCGGGGCACCCCGGGGAGGGGGAGGCTTTGCAGGGAGCCTTCTTCGTACACCCAGAGCTGGTAGGGGTAGGCGGCGTAGAGGGCGGTTTCGCTAGCGTCCAGGAAGAGGGGAGGGCCTGGGAGGACCACCTGGAAGCGGCCCGAGACCAGGCCTCCTTCGGCGAACCCGCCGGGGTAGGGGAGGAGGGGCGCTGGGGCCTGGAGGGGGGCGCAGGCCGCAAGGAAGAGGAGAAAGGGACTTAGGCGCTCCATAGCTCCAGGATCCTTTCCAGGCCGAGGGCCCTCGAGGCCTTCAGGTACACCAGGTCCCCCGGGGCTACCCGGGCCTTGAGCCAGAGAAGGGCCTCCTCCAAGGTTTCCACCGCCTCGCCCCCCAGGGCGGCCTGCGCCCTCGCATGGCTTCCTAGGTAAAGGGGCCGGAGGCCCAGGCGGGCCGCCTCCTCCGCCACCTCCAGGTGGAGCCTTTGGGCCATCTCGCCCAGTTCCTTCATCTCCCCCAGCACCACCCACTTGCGCCCGGCTGGGCGGCAAGCCACCTCAGCCCCGCCTTCACCGAGAGGGGATTGGCGTTGTAGGCGTCGTGGAGAAAGACCACGCCCCCCATCTCCCGCCTCTCCATGCGCCCGGGGGGCAGGACCAAGCGGGAAAGCCTCTCGGCCACCGCCTCCACCTCCTCCCCCAGGAGCTCGGCCACCGCCAGGGCGGCCAAGGCCCCCAGGGCCGGGCCTAAACCGGGGTAGGGGACCCTTATCCTCTGCCTGCGGTAGCGGAAGCGGCTTTCCCGGGGCAGGAGCTCCAGGTCCTCCCCCCGAAAACCAGCCTCCCCGAAACCGTAGGTGGGCCAGTTCCCCCGGTAGCCAAAGCCTTCCAAAACCTCCCGGGCCTGGAGGCTCACCAGGGCCAGGGGGGCCTCCAGGAGCCGGGCCTCCTCCCGCACCACGCCCTCTAGGTTCCCGAAGGCCAGGAGGTGCTCCTCCCCCAAGGCGGTGAGGACGGAAAGCTGGGGGCGGCAGAGCCCCATGAGCTCGGCCATCTCCCCCACCCGGTCCACGCCCAGCTCCACCACTGCCCCGGGGGCCTGGGGGGGGAGGCGCAGGAAGAAGCGGGCCAAGGGTGGGGCGGTGTTCTGGTTGCCGGAAGGGGCGGGGAAGCCCAGTCCCTGGGCCAGGGCCTCCTTGGTGGTGGTCTTTCCCGTGCTCCCTCCCACGGCCACCACCTTCCCCGGGAAAAGCTCCCGCAGGGCCCGCCCCAGCCTTAGCAAGGCCAGGCCCGTGTCCGCCACCTCCACCGTGGCCTCCCCCGGGCGGTCGGAGAGGACCAGGTGGGCTCCCTTGGCCAGGGCCTCCTTTACGTAGGCACGCCCGTGGGTGCGGCTTCCGGGGAGGGCCACGAAGAGGAACCCCGGTCCCACGGCCCGGCTGTCCCAGTGAAGGTCAAAGGCGGGCCGGCCGCCGGGGTGAAGCCTCCCCCCCGTGGACGCGGCCACCCATTCCGGCGTTATTTCCCTAACATACGCATCTTGCACCACTGCCTCACCGCTCCTCAGCATAGGGGGGAAGACCCGCATAGGCCAAGAGGCCGGCGGCCACCTCCCGGAAGATGGGGGCGGCCACCAGGCTTCCGTGGATCTCGCCTTTGGGGTGATGGACGGCCACCACCACGGTGTACCGGGGGGCATCCCCGGGGACGAAGCCGGCGAACCAGGCGGTGAAGACCTCCTGGGAGTAGCGGCCCTGGACCACCACCTGGGCGGTTCCGGTCTTCCCCGCCAGGGGGTATCCGGGAAGGGCGGCCCTGGGGGCCAGGGCCTCCTCCAGGCTTGACGGATGGCCCTCGCCGTTTCCGGGGAGAAGACCCGCTCCTTCCTGGCCTCCTGGCCCTGGAAGAGGCGGGGGGTGCGGTAGACCCCGTCCACCAGGGTGGCGAAGGCCGCCGCCAGGTGGAGCGGGGTGATGAGGAAGCCTTGGCCGAAGGTGTGGTTGGCGTAGCGCCCGGCTCCACTCCTCCGGGGGCTTGACCAAGGGAGGGGCGGTGCGCACCCCGGGAGGGGCCTGGGGTCGGTGAGGTGGAGCTTCACCATGTAGCGGTAGAAGGTTTCCTTGGAAATGTTCTCGCCGAGAAGGCTGATCCCCACATTGGAGGAGTACTTGAGGACCTCGACCAAGGTGAGCCTAGGGGGGTGGGGAACGGCATCGCGGATGACCCAGCCTTCTACCTGCCGCCACATGGGGGCCTCCACCGGGGTGGAAAGGCGGGCCGCTCCCTCTTCCAAGAGCACGGCGGCGGTGAGGGCCTTCATGGTGGAGCCCGGCTCCAACGCCACCAAGAAGGCGTGGTTGCGCCAGGAGAGGTCTTTTTCCGGGTCTTTGCGCGGGGCCATGGGGTCAAAGGCCGGAGCGTTGGCCACGGCCAAAAGCCTTCCTTCCCGGTCCAGGACGAGAAGGGTGGCGAAGGTTCCCCGGCTTTGTTCCAGCCCCTTCCAGAGGGCCCGTTCCGCCATGGCCTGGACCCAGGGGTCCAAGGTGAGGGTGAAGGACCGCCCTTCCGAGAGGGCGGCGTTCAGGTCCCTCTCCAGCCCCTCCAGACCCCGTCCGGAGGCCCGCTCTCCGAAGCCAGAAGCTGGCTTGCGCTCTTCCCCAAGGGGTAGTACCGCCCCCCCTGGAGGCTCACCGCCAACGGGGTGCCGTCGGCGGCGTAGAG
>BBBN01000065.1 GCA_001311585.1 Thermus sp. JCM 17653 | reverse complement strand
CACCCCGACCCCTATAACTTTGACATCCCCGCCTTCATCCGCTACGGGGACGCCGACCTGCCGCCCAGGAGGGGCAACTAGGTGCCCGCAGGTTGGTTTCGCAACATGGGATGCCCGAGCCCGGGCTGGGAGGAAGCCCTTTTGGGACCCCCACCGCGGCTTTCGCCCCGGTGGGGCACCTGTACCACCCCATGCTGGCCCCAGCCAGCATGGAGGCCCCGGCAAAAAAAGGCCCGCAGGCCCTCACGCCTAGCCTCGGGCAAAGGATTTCTGCGAGAGGGGTATTAGGCCGGATGGTGGTGGCCGGCATAGACCCGGGCATCACCACCTGGGCCTTGGGGTGGTGGAGGTGGAGGGCAAGGGGGCTCTTAGGGCCCGCCTCCTCCACGGGGAGGTGGTGAAGACCTCCCACCGGGAACCCGCCCAGGAGAGGGTGGGGCGGATCCACGCCCGGGTGCGGGAAGCCCTCCTCCGCTTCCGCCCCGAGGCCCTGGCGGTGGAGGAACAGTACTTCTACCGGCAAAACGAGCTGGCCTACAAGGTGGGCTGGGCCCTGGGGGCGGTCCTGGTGGCGGCCTTTGAGGCGGGGGTAACGGTCTACGCCTACGGCCCCATGCAGGTGAAGCAGGCCCTGGCGGGCCACGGACACGCCGCCAAGGAGGAAGTGGCCCTTATGGTGCGGGGCATCCTGGGCTGAAGGAGCCCCCTAGCCCAAGCCACCTGGCCGATGCCCTGGCCATCGCCCTCACCCACGCCTTCTACGCCCGGATGGGGGCGCCCAAGCCCCTCTAAAGCCATCCCCGGCGCACGGCGTAGCGGAGGAGGTCGCTCCGGCTCTTCAGCCCCAGCTTGCCCATCCCCCGCTCGCGGTAGGTGGCCACCGTCTTCTCGGAGATGGCGAGCCTCTCCGCCACTTCCTTGTGGGACAACCCCTGGGCCAAAAGGCGGAGAACCTCCTCCTCCCGGGGAGAGAGGGGTTCCTCCGCGGCCTCCTCCCGAACCATCGCCATGGCCAGGCGCATGGCCAGGGAGGGGTTGAGGTACCGCTCCCCCCGGGCCAAGGCGGTCACGGCGTCCAGAAGCTCGTGGTCCACGGCCGCCTTGCTCACGTACCCTTGCCCTCCCGCCTGGAGGAAGCCCCGCACGTATTCCAGGTCCTCGTGCATGGAAAGGGCCAGGAGCTTGAGGTGGGGGTAGCGCTCCTTGACCCTCCGGCAGAGCTCAATCCCCGTGCCGTCGGGGAGGGAGATGTCCAGGACCACCACCTCCGCCTCGGTGCGGGCGAGCACCTCTAGGGCCTCCTGGCAAGTACTGGCCTCCCCCACCACCCGGATGCCCCCGGGCCTCGAGGAGGTGCCGCAACCCGGCCCGCACCAGGAGATGGTCCTCCACCAGCACCACCCGGATCACGCCCCGCCCTCCAAGGGCAGTCTAGCCTGGACCCGGGTGCCCTCGCCGGGGGCGCTCTCCACCAGGAGCCTCCCTCCCACCAGCTCCACCCGCTCCCGCATGCCCTGGAGCCCTTGGCGGTCCGGCGCTACCTCCTGGGGAGCGAAGCCCTTCCCCTCGTCCTCCACAAAGACCCGCACCTCCCCCATAAGCTCCACCACCCCCACGGAAGCCCGGGCGCTTCCCGAGTGCCGGGCCACGTTGGTGAGGGCTTCCTGGACCACCCGGTAGACCACGGTCTCCAGCTCCTTGGGAAGGGGACGGCCCAGGTGCAAGGAGAGGTCCACCTCTATCCCCGTGCGCTCGGCGAACTCGCGCACGTAGCGCTCCAAGGCGGCCTGAAGGCCAGGTGGTCCAGTACGCTGGGCCTTAGGTCCAAAGCCAGGCGGCGCACCTCGGCCAGGGTGTAGCGGGCCAGCTCCTTGAGGGCCTGGGCCCTTTCTCCGGAGAAGGCCTCGAGGCCCAAGATCAACCCCGTGAGGGCCTGGCCCACCTCGTCGTGAAGCTCCCGGGCGATGCGTCCCCGCTCCTCTTCCTGGGCCTTAAGCCAGGCCCGGAGGAGGCGGGCCCGCTGGGCCTCTTTCTGGGCCAGGGCCTCGTAGAGGCGGGCGTTCTCCAAGGCCGTGGCCAAAGGACCGGAAAGGGCCCGAAGAAAGTCTCCAAGCCAGGCCTCCCCCACCTCGGGCCTCCCGTAGAGGACCAAGGCCCCCTGGGGGGGATGGGCGCCGCCACCCCCTCGGGACGCACCACCACCTGCCCCCGAGCCAGGGCCTCCAGGGCCAGGGAGTCTATCCCTCCCAAGGGGCAACGCCCCTGGCAGGCCTCGGAGTGGAGCACCCGGTCCTGGAGCCAGAGGTCCCCGCAAACAAACCCCAGATCGCGCACCAGAACGTTCAGCACCCGCCGAGAAAGGGCCTTGGGGTCTAGGGCGTACATCTCGGCCAAGACCTGGTTCAACAACCTCAGCTCCCGCTCCCGCCTTTCCACTTCGGCCCCCATGGCGTTCAAGGCCCGACCTAAGGCCCCAAGCTCATGGGTAGGCTCGGGGAAACGGGCAGGAAGGCCCTTCCCCAGCCGCTCCGCTTCCCGGACCATGGCGTTCAGGGGCTCCAAAAGCCGGATGAGGACCAGATAGCCCAGCCCACCCCCAAGCCCCACCGCCCAGAGAAGACCGAAGAAGCCGGTGCGGAGCACCTTGAAAAACTCCTCCCTAAGGGGCTTAGGCGAGAGGGCCAGACGCACCGTCCCCGCCTCCCCTCCCATGACCCCGGCTTCCACCTGGTAGACCCTCTCCCCCGCCACTTCCAAAACCTGCTCCCCGCCCAAGGCGGCCAAGGCTTCGGGCACCCCTTGGGGGAAGGTGTGGGCCACCACCTCGCCCTGGGGATTCAACACGTAAGCATAGGCCAGGTGGGGATAGCGTTCCCTCAGACGGATAAGCCTCTCCTGCGCCGAAAGCCGGTCTGAAAGAAGGAGGTCATCCAGGACCGAGGCCGCCAGGTCCCGGGCCAGGCTCCTGGCCTCCTGCCACAGGGCCCTCTCCCCCTCGGCCAGAAGGAAAACCCCCCCGCCCACGATGAGCACCCCTCCCGTGGCCAAGGCGGAGATCAGGACGGTGAAGAAAAGCTGCTGGGCGAGGCCCCACCTCACGGAAGCACCTCCTTGGCCCTGCGGTACACCTTCCGATAGTCCCCTTCCTGGCCTGGGGCAAAGCCCACCAGGTACAAAGCCTCCAGGGCCTGCCGACCCTTGGGGCTCTGGGCGAAGGCCACTAGGGCCCCCCCGTATGCGCTCCTGCCACTCAAGGGGAAGGTCCTTTCGCACCACCACCGGGGGTGGCGGATCCTCGGGGCTCTGCCAGAGAACCCGAAGCCCCGTAACCCCAAGGGCCTCGTACACCACCGCATCCACCGCCGCCCCCTCGGCCAGCCCTTCCTTCAAGGCGATGAGGGCCCGGTCGTGGCTATAGGTGAAGAAGGCCCGCGCAAAGAAGCCCTCCCCCAAATCCAAGGCCGCCCTGCGGGGCCAGGCGTGGCCGGTGTTGGAAAGGGGGTCGGTGAAGGCGAAGGGCCTGCCTGTAAGCTCCGCCAGCCTGCGGTAGGGGCTTTCCTGGCGCACCAGGATGAGGCTCCGGTAGGGGACCTTGGGCTTGGTGGAAAGCAGGACCCTTAGGAACCCTTCCTCCACCCCGAGGCCCGCTGCCAGGGTGCAGAGGAAGCCCACCTCCGCCTCCCTTCGCCTGAGGGCCTCGAGGACCCCCTCGTAGGTCCTCCGGCCGAAAACCTCCACCTCTATCCCCAGCCTCTCCCCGAGGCCCCGGGCCAAAACCCGGTAGCTCGGCCTCCCTGGGGGAAAGGATCCCTGCCACCACCACCTTTAGACCCGCCTCCCTTACCCCCGGGCGGTAGGGCGGGGCCAGGTCCACGGCGGGGGGCCGGGCGCAGGCGGCCAGGAGGCATACCAGGGCGAGGAGTAGCCTCATCTTTTCAGGATAGAAAAGGCAAAGGGGTATCAATGTCCCGGGCCCTGTCGGTGGTTTTGCCCACAGGTCTGTCCTCTTCCCTACCCTTTCCCCGGCCCCAGGGCCCTTCTAGTCTGGGTGGAGAAAGGAGGTGGTTATGGAAAAGCACGCCCCCATGAACCCGGAGGAAAGGCGGCGGTTCCTCGGCAAGATCGCCAGCGCCGTCTTCGCCTCCATGGTGGCTCCCGGCCTCGCCCAAAGCACCCCGCAGGCCGCGCCGCCCGCCCTAGAGGAGGAGGATGTCCTCCTGCGCATGCAAAAGGACCTGGAGCGGGCCCTAAAGAACCCCAACCGCAAGTGGGGTATGGTCATTGACCTCAGGAAGTGCGTGGGGTGCCACGCCTGCACCGTGAGCTGCATGGCGGAAAACCGCCTGCCCCCTGGGGTGGTCTACCGCCCGGTGAGCGAGGAGGAGATCGGCACCTACCCCAACGTCACCTACCGCTTCCTGCCCCGCCCGTGCATGCAGTGCGACGACCCCCCCTGCGTGCCCGCTTGTCCTTACGACGCCACCTGGAAGCGCAAGGACGGCATTGTAGAGATCGATTACGAGCTTTGCGTGGGGTGCGAGAAGTGCGTGCCCGCCTGCCCCTACGACTCCCGGCATAAGGACGAGGGGGAGTACTGGACCGAAGGGACCCCGGGGAAGGGAAAGATGCCTTACGAGGGACTCCCCGTCTACGAGTGGGGCAAAAAGGTGGCCCGGGAGGACGAAGCGGGCCCCATGGACAAGGTGCGCAAGTGCCACTTCTGCCTCCACCGCATAGAGCGGGGCCTCCTCCCCCAGTGCGTGGTCACCTGCATCGGCCGGGCCACCTACTTCGGGGGCCTCGAGGACCCCACCTCCTTGGTGGCGGAGCTGGCGCGGCAACCCAACGCCATAAGGCTCAAGGAAGAGGCGGGAACCAAGCCCCGCGTGTACTACCTGGTCTAGGAGGTGCCTATGGAAAAGCTTTCCCGGCGGGACCTACTGAAGCTTTCCGGCGCAGGCGCCCTTCTTAGGCCGCTAGGCCTCGCCCTCCAGGAGGCCAGCGCCCAGGGCATGGACGCTACGAGATCCAGCTTCCCGAGAACACCATCTACTCCTCGTGCCTCCAGTGCAACACCGGCTGCCCTATCAAGGTGAAGCTCTACCAGGGGGTGGCCAGCAAGATCGACGGCAACCCCCTCTCCCCCTGGACCTTCCGGCCCCACCTGCCCATGGCCACCGACCCCCTCACCCTGGCCAAGGTGGACGGGGCCCTCTGCCCCAAGGGACAGGCGGGCATCCAGACCGCCTACGACCTACCGCATCCGCCGGGTGCTCAAGCGGGCGGGTCCTCGAGGCAGCGGCCGGTGGGAGGAGATCCCCTTCCACCAGGCGGTGCAGGAGATCGTGGAGGGGGGCAAGCTCTTCGCCCACCTGGGGGACGAGCGCCACTACCCGGGGCTTAGGGAGCTTTGGGCCTTAAGGGACCCGGGGGTCATGAGCCGGATGGCCCAGGCGGTGCGGGCCATCTGGGCGGAGAAGGACCGGGCCCAAAAGCAGGCCCTGGTGGAAAGGTTCAAGCAAGACTTCCAGGAACACCTCCACACCCTGATAGACCCCGACCACCCGGACCTCGGCCCCAAGAACAACCAGGTGGTCTTCGCCTGGGGCCGTCTGAAGGCAGGCCGCGCCGATTTCATCCGCTGGTTCCTAAGCCAAAGCTTCGGCACCGTCAACCTCCACGGGCACACCACCGTCTGCCAGGGCTCCATGTACTTCACCGGCAAGGCCATGAGCGAGCAACCCACCTTTGACGCCTCGGGCAAGCTCTCCTGGTCCGGCGGGGCCAAGTTCTACTGGCAGGCGGACCTCTCCCGGGCCCGCTTCGTGGTCTTCGTGGGAGCCAACGTCTTTGAGGGGAACTACGGACCGCCCCTCAGGGTGGGCTGGATCACGGAAAGGGCCAGCCGGGGCGAGCTGGAGTACGCGGTGGTAGACCCCCGGGCCCAGAAGGCCGTCAAGGGGGCCAGCCGCTGGATCGCCCCCAAGCCCGGCCACGACGCCGCCATCGCCCTGGGGGTGATCCGCCTGCTCCTGGAGTGGCAAAAGTACGACGCCCGCTTCCTCTCCGCCGCCAACAAGGCCGCAGCCAAGGCCATCGGTGAGGCCAGCTGGACCAACGCCGCCTGGCTGGTGAAGCTCAAGGAGGGCAAGCCGGAAAGGCTCCTTAGGGCCAGCGACCTCGGCCTGGCCAAGCCCAAGGCCAAGGTGGGGGACAAGGAGGTGGAGCTGGACGCCCCTGTGGTCCTCAAAGACGGAAAACCCTGGGCCTTCAACCCCAACGACGAGCAGGAAGCCGTCTTCGGCGACCTCTTCGTGGACACCACCCTGGGGGGCATCCCGGTGAAGAGCGCCCTTCAGCTCATCAAGGAGGAAGCCTTCCGGCACCAGGTAAAGACCTGGGCCGCCTTCGCCGGCGTCCGTGAGGAGGACATCCGCTTTCTGGCCGAAAAACTGGCCCAGTACGGCAAGAAGGCGGCGGTGGACGTCCACCGGGGAGCTAGCCAGCACACCAACGGCTTCTACAACGTCTTCGCCTGGTTCACGGTGAACGCCCTTCTGGGCAACCTGGACCACCAGGGGGGCTTCGTCCAGGCCAGCACCTACGACATCACGGGGGGAAAGGCCGGGAAGCCCTTCCCCATGGGCAAGCTGCACCCCAAACCCCTAAGCCCCTTCGGCATCAGCCTCATCCGCCACGAGGTCAAGTACGAAGACACCACCCTTTTCGCCGGCTTCCCCGCCCGGCGCCCCTGGTACCCCCACGCCTCCGACGTCTACCAGGAGATCCTGCCCTCGGCGGCCCAGGGCTACCCCTATCCGGTGAAGATCCTTTTCCACTACATGGGCGACCCGGCCTACGCCCTGCCCGGAGGGCACGAGCAGATCCGGGCCATGCTGGACCCGGACAAGATCCCCCTGATCGTGGCCTTTGACATCGTGGTGGGCAACACCTACACCTTCGCCGACTACATCATCCCCGATCTCTCCTACCTGGAGCGCTGGGAGTTCCACGGGAGCCACCCCTCCATCCTCTGGAAGGTGCAGCCGGTGCGCCAACCGGCCATCGCCCCTATTCCCGAGGAGGTGGAGGTCTTCGGCCAGAGGATGCCCATCTCTCTGGAAAGCTTCCTGCTCGCCGTGGCGGAGCGCCTGGGCCTACCCGGGGCCGGCCCCAGGGCTTCCAAAACGGCATGCCCTTCACCCACCCCGACCACTTCTACCTGAAGCTGACCGCCAACCTGGCCTTTGGGAGAAGGCGGACGGCTCCGAGGCCCTACCCGAGGCCGACGAGAAGGAGATGGCCATCTTCCGCCAAGCCCGCAGGCATCTGCCCCCCTCGGTCTTTGACGAGGCCGCTGGAGGGAGGCCGTGGGCGACGAGGGGCTCTTCCGCCGCACCGTCTACCTGCTGAACCGGGGCGGGCGCTTCCAGGAGTTCGCCAAGGCCTACGCCAGCGGGGACCTGGTGGCCAACCGCTACGGCAAACAGGTCAACCTCTTCCTGGAGAAGCAGGCCCTGAGCCTCCACCCCATGACCGGCAAGCCCTACTGGCCTCTGCCCGCCTACTTCCCACCCTACCAGGACGCCCTGGGGCGGCCGCTCCGCGATCCCGGGTACGGCCTCGTCCTCCTCACCCACCGCCACATCCTCATGACCAAGAGCCGCACCGTCTCCAACTACTGGCTCCGGAGCCTCAAGCCGGAGAACGAGCTCCTTTTGAACGCCGAGGACGCCCTGCGGCTCGGCCTGAAGGACGGGCAGCTGGTCAAGGTGGTCTCGGCCACCAATCCCAAGGGGGAGTGGGACCTAGGGCCTTTGGGGAAGAAACCCATGGTGGGACGGGTCAAGGTGGTGCAGGGGCTGCGTCCAGGGTGCGTGGCCTTCCCCCTGGGCTGGGGCCACTGGGGGTACGGCGCCACGAACCTGGTGGTCAACGGCCAGGTGATCCCGGGGGACCCCAGGCGGGCCAAGGGCGTTCACGCCAACGCCGCCATGCGCCTGGACCCCTACCTGAAGGACATGGCCCTCACGGACACGGTGGGCGGGAGCGTGGTCTTCTACGAGACCCGGGTGAACCTCCTGCCCATCTAAATACCGCCGTGGCTCGAGCCACGGCGGGGGCCCAAAATCGCCATGCAAACGTCACAGGCTACCCAAACCCCAGTGTTGCCCAGCAAAAGCTTGGGACAATTCTCCCCATACCGGTGATGTATGGTTATCAGGG
>BBBN01000064.1 GCA_001311585.1 Thermus sp. JCM 17653 | reverse complement strand
AAAAGCACCCCCAAAGGGGGTTAGGTTCGCTTGGCTTTGACCTTGCGTTCTCCCCTTTTCAAGATCCCCCTGCTTGGGCTTTCGCCCGCGCAGCAAAAGCTATCCTATCAAGTCCCCCTCTCCTTGTCAACCCCAAAGAGGTGGCGGATCTCCTCAATGAAGCGCTCCACCGAGTCAAACTCCCGGTAAACCGAAGCGAAGCGGATGTAGGCTACCTGGTCCAGCTCCCTAAGGAAGGCCATGGCCTTCAGACCGATCTCCTCGGAGGGGATCTCGGGCCCGGGCACCTGGTCCTCGAAGGTGTAGGCGAAGCGCTTCAGGGCCTCCCGGTCTACAGGACGCTTCTCGCAGGCGAGGAGGAGGCCCCTAAGGAGCTTGTCGGGGTTGAAGGGCTCCTTGCGGCCATCCCGCTTGATGACCATGAGGGGCTCCAGCTGGGTCCTCTCGTAGGTGGTGAAGCGGCGCGCACAGGAGGGGCATTCTCGCCGCCTGCGGATGGCGGCCCCCTCATCGGAAGGCCTCGAGTCCACCACCCGGGTGTCGGGATGGCCGCAGTAGGGGCACTTCATGGCACTTCCCGGAGCATCTCGTAGACCTCCGGGGAAAGGGGCGGCTCGGGGAGTTGCACCTCCAGGACCACCCCCCGCACCCCCTCGGCCACCATGGACCCCAGGGCCAGGGCCGCCCGCACCAGGGCCTGGTCGTGGGCCTCCCCCACGGGATCGCGGGAGGGCACCACCCCGTTCACCCGCACCCCCGGGAAGGTGCGGCTCGCGCCCTCAATGAGGCCCTCCACCGCCTTGCGCACCGAGAGGGTGTGGGGCTCTATGCGCACGGCGGGGGGCAGGACCAGGGTCACGAACCCGCCCCCCGCCAGGTGGCGGAGGCCTTGCTGGAGGACGTAGAGGCTAGACTTCACATCCTGGCTCATGAGGTCGTACCACTCCCCCTCCAAAAGCTCCACGAAGGGGGTTTTGCTCTCGGCGGCGGTCACGTGGACGATACCGTCCAGAAGCCCAAAAAGCTCCTCCACCTTTTCGAAGGTGCTGGTGACGTCCAAGACCACGCTCATGTCCCCGCGTATGGGGATGGCCGTGGCCCCCAGGGCCTCCACCTCCGAGGCCACCCCCGTGGCCAGCTCCACGTCCGGGTCCACCACCACCACCGTGGCCCCGTTCCTGCCGTAGCCGTGGGCGATGGCCCGGCCAAAGCCCCGCCCGGCCCCGGTCACCATCACGATCCGCCCCTCGAGGCCCAGAAGATCCCGTGACATCAGGCCCATTGTAAGGGAAAATGAGGCATGGCCCGAATCCGCGTGGCCCAAGGAGACATCACCGAGTTCCAGGGGGACGCCATCGTCAACGCCGCCAACAACTACCTGAAGCTGGGAGCGGGGGTGGCGGGGGCCATCCTCCGGAAGGGCGGCCCTTCCATCCAGGAGGAATGCGACCGCATCGGCAGGATCCGGGTGGGGGAAGCGGCGGTCACGGGGGCGGGAAACCTCCCCGTGCGCTACGTCATCCACGCCGCCGTCCTGGGGGACGAGCCCGCGAGCCTGGAAACGGTGCGCCAGGCCACGCGAAGCGCCCTGGAAAAGGCGGTGGAGCTAGGCTAAAGACCCTGGCCTTTCCCCTCCTCGGCACCGGGGTGGGGGGGCTTCCCGTGGAGGCGGTGGCCCGGGCGATGCTGGAGGAGATCAAGAAGGCCCCGGACACCCTGGAGGTCACCCTTTACGGCTACCGCGAGGAGGACGCCGAGGCCATCCGTAAGGCGCTCTAGAAGCTCGGCGTCTGGAGCCGCTCCACCTCCTCCCGGTCCGCACCCCCCTCTGTCCACAGGGCAGCGCGAAGGGACAGCTAAGTGCCCGCACTTTGGTTTCGCGACATAGGATGCCCGAAATGGGGCGAGGAGAGGGCTTTTTTTGGGGCCGTCGCCGCAAGGGCCGGACGGCCATTCCCTTCCTCACGGAGCTCCCCCTTTCCCCGACCCCTCCCCCGGGGGCGGGGCCTGAACCTTGGGGAAGTAGCCCTGGGCGAGAAGCTTAAGGTCCCCCTCCCCCACCTTGCCGTCCCCGTCCAGGTCCTTCCCCTCCCGGCCCCAGTTCTGGGCAAGCCCTAGGAGGTCGGCAAAGGGCCTTCCCCGAGAAGGGGCCTGGCCCGAGGCTTCCCCTCCTTGTCGTAGAGGACCACCTGGGGGGAAAGCCTCGGGGTGAGGGGCTTTTCCGGGGTAAGGAGGAGGCGGAAGACCTCCTGGTCCTTAAGAGGCCTCGGGAAGGCCACGTCCAGGCGGAGGAGGCGGCTTTGGGGGTCGTAATCCAGGAGGTGGACGGGGCTTGCCGCCTTGAGGCTGGAGAGGTCCGGGGTGAGGTCGGCGAGGCGCACCTCCAGCTGGAAGCCCACCGCCTCCCGCCCCTCCACCCGGGCGAGGAGGAGGAAGGGCCCCTCCACCTGGGCGGGGGGGAGGACCAGGGTAAGCCTCGGCGGGGGCGGGTCGGAAACCGTGAGGGTGAGCCTCTGCGCCCGGCTGTTCTTGGCCCCGTCCTCCACGGTAATGATGAGGGGGAAGCTTCCCTTCTCCTTGGGCACCCCGGAAAGCCTCCCCCCCTGGAAGCTGAGCCCCTCGGGGAGCTTCCCGTCCAGGCCGAAGCTGTAGGGGCGCACCCCTCCCTCGGCGCTGAAGGTGGCCTGGTAGGGCTCCCCAGGTAGGCCGGGGAAGGCCGGTGGCGGTGAGGCGCAAGGGGTCCAGGCCCGCCCCACGTCCTGGGCGCCGCAGGCGGCGAGGAGGAGGGCCAGAGGCCAAAGCTTCCGCATGAGGCCAGTCTAGCGGGTATAGTTGAGGGCATGGTGAAGCCGGACTGGTGGATCCGGGAGATGGCCAAAAAGGGCATGATCGAGCCCTTCGAGGAAAGGCTGGTGCGGGAGGGGGTCATCAGCTACGGGCTCTCCAGCTTCGGCTACGACCTCCGGGCTGCCCCCGAATGGAAGATCTTCACCAACGTTTTCTCCACGGTGGTGGACCCCAAAGGCTTTGATCCCCGAAGCTTCGTGGAGTACGAAGGGGAGGAGGTCATCATCCCCCCAACTCCTTCGCCCTCACCCGGAGCGTGGAGTACATCCGCATGCCGGAGAACGTCATCGCCATCGCCCTGGGAAAGAGCACCTACGCCCGGTGCGGCATCGTGGCCAACGTGACCCCCCTTGAGCCCGGCTGGGAGGGGCACGTTACCCTGGAGATCTCCAACACCACCCCCCTTCCCGCCAAGGTCTACGCCGGCGAAGGCATCGTCCAGCTCCTCTTCCTGGAAGGCCCAAGGCCCGAGGTCACCTACCGGGACCGCAAGGGGAAGTACCAGGGGCAGAAGGGCATCACCCTGCCCAGGGTGTAGGCTATGAGGGTGCGCCTTCTCCTCTTGCTTCTGCTCCTTGGCGCCTGCAAGGGTGAGAGCATGAAGCCCCTTCCCTACCTCTCGGAAACCCCGGTGCGCTCCTTTGCCGCCCCCAAGCCCGTGTTGGAGGCGGGGAAGGACTACTACGCCCGGCTCAGGACCACCAAGGGGGATATCCTTCTGGACCTTTTGGAGAGGGAGGCCCCCAACACCGTGAACTCCTTTGTCTTCCTCGCCCTCCATCGCTACTTTGAGGGCCTGGACTGGCACCGGGTCATCCCGGGGTTCGTGGCCCAGACCGGGGACCCCACCGGCACGGGCCGGGGTGGGCCGGGCTACGCCTTCGGCTTGGAGGTCGCCCCCGGCCTGGCCTTTGACCGGGAAGGCTTGGTGGGCATGGCCCGCACCCAGGACCCCAACTCCAACGGTAGCCAGTTCTTCATCACCTTGGGCCCCGCCCCCCACCTCACCGGCCAGTACACCCTCTTCGCCCGGGTGGTGGAGGGCCTGGAGGTGGCAAGGCGCCTCGCCCCCACCGAGGGCCCCCTGGCCACGGGGGCCAAGGACAAGCTCCTCTCCGTGGAGATCCTGGTCAAGGAATGATCCCCGAGGCACCCGTTTTCTTCTCCCTCCGGAGGCCCGGCTCAAGGCCGAGGTGGTGGGGAGGCTTCAAGACCTTTTCCTGCGCCATGGGTACGAGCCCGTGGAGCTTCCCGCCCTGGAGGTCTATGACCCCACCCACCCCGTGGCGGAGAGGGCCTTCAAGCTGGTGGACAAGACGGGAGAGGTGCTCTCCTTAAGGAGCGAGTTCACCACCCTCCTGGCCAAGCTCCTCAAGGGAAGCCTGGGGGAGGGCGTGCACCGCTTCCAGTACGCCGGGGCCTGTGGCTCAGGGAGGCGGACGCGGAGCTTGGGCGGCTTAGGGAGTACACCCAGGTGGGCCTGGAGCTCTTGGGGGCCACGGGGCCCTTGGCGGACGCCGAGGTCCTGGAGCTGGCCTTCGCCGCCCTCGAGGCCTTAGGGGTAGAGGGGGAGGTGGAGGTGGGCTTGCCGAGCCTCGTGGGGGAGGTGCTCAAGGCCTCGAGGCTTCCGGAGGCCCTGCAAAGGCGGGCGCAGCAGGCCATCCACCGCAAAAACCTCCCCGAGCTCGAGGGGCTTCTCGCGCAAAGCCCCGTCCCCGAGGAGGCGCGGAAGGTCCTCCTCGCCCTCCCCGACCTCTATGGGGAGCGGGAGGTCTTGAAGGAGGCGCAAGGCCTTCCCCTTCCTCCCAAGGCCCGGGAGGCCCTGAAGGAGCTGGAGAAGACCCTGGACCTCCTGGGGAGGCCCGTCCTCCTGGACCTGGGCATGGCCCGGCGCTACGAGTACTACTCGGGGATCTTCTTCCGGGCCTACACCCCGGGGTTCGGCCTCCCCCTCCTCGGGGGCGGGCGGTACGACGGGGCCCTCCTTCCCAAGGCCGCGGGCTTCGCCCTGGGGGTGGAGAGGCTTCTGGAGGCCTTGCGGCTTCCCAAGGAGGAGGCAACCCCCGAGGTTTTGGCCCTGGACCTCGCCGCCCTCCGCCGCTTCGCTCGGGAGAGGCGCACGGAGCTCTTCCACGGGGAGGACCCCGTGGCCTACGCCCGAAGGCGCGGCATCCCCTTCCTCGCCCGGGGGGAGGAGCTTTGGAGGGTGGAATGAGGCGCTTCGCCCTCACCGTGGCCCTGCCCAAGGGTCGGATGTTCCAGGAGGCCTACGAGGCCCTGAAGCGGGCCGGGCTGGACCTCCCCCCGGTGGAGGACCCGAGGGCCTCCTCCACGGGAAGGAGGGGGGCGTGGCCCTTCTGGAACTCCGCAACAAGGACGTCCCCGTCTACGTGGACCTGGGGATCGCCGAGGTGGGGGTGGTGGGGAAGGACGTGCTTTTGGACTCGGGGAGGGACCTTTTTGAGCCCGTGGACCTGGGCTTTGGGGCCTGCAGGCTCTCCCTCATAAGGCGCCCCGGGGATACGGGGCCCATCCGCCGCATCGCCACCAAGTACCCGAACTTCACCGCGAGGCTCCTCAAGGAAAGGGGCTGGGCGGCGGACGTGGTGGAGCTTTCCGGGAACATTGAACTCGCCGCGGTCACCGGCCTGGCGGACGCGTGGTGGACGTGGTGCAGACGGGGGCCACGCTGAGGGCGGCGGGGCTTCTCGAGGTGGAGGTCCTCGCCCACTCCACGGCGAGGCTCGTGGTGAACCGGCAGGCGCTTAAGCTCAAGCGGGCGGTCCTCAAGCCCTTGATCCAGAGGCTCAGGGAGCTTTCCGGATCATGAGGGAGCGCACCGAGGCGCGAAGGCAGAGGATGGAGGAGGTGCTAAAGCGGCGCCAGCCCGACCTCACCGTCCTCTTGGAGAACGTGCACAAGCCCCACAACCTCTCGGCCATCCTGCGCACCTGCGACGCCGTGGGGGTCCTCGAGGCCCACGCCGTGAACCCCACGGGCGGGGTGCCCACCTTCAACGAGACCAGCGGAGGCAGCCACAAGTGGGTCTACCTGCGGGTCCACCCCGACATCCACGAGGCCTTCCGCTTCCTGAAGGAAAGGGGCTTCGCCGTCTACGCCACCGCCCTTAGGGAGGACGCCCGGGACTTCCGGGAGGTGGACTACACGAAGCCCACCTGCGTCCTGCTGGGCGCGGAGAAGTGGGGGGTTTCCGAGGAGGCCTTGGCCCTGGCGGACGGGGTCATCAAGATCCCCATGCTGGGGATGGTCCAGAGCCTGAACGTCTCCGTGGCCGCCGCCGTGATCCTCTTTGAGGCCCAGCGGCAGAGGCTAAAGGCGGGGCTTTACGACAGGCCCCGCCTGGACCCGGAGCTTTACCAAAAGGTGCTCGCCGACTGGCTCAGGAAGTGAGGAGGGCCTCCTCCTCCAAGAGTTCCTCCAGGGCCTGGGCCTTGACCCCGAGAACGGAAACCCAAACCTGGAGTTCTCCCCAGGCCTCCTCGTCCCCCGGGTTTTCCTTGGCCCTTTTCCAAGCGCTCTGAAAGGCCCTGGAAGCCTCGTCCAGCTCGTCCAGGAGAACTTCCAGGACCTCCCTCAGGTGTTCCTTACGCGCCCGTTTCCGGCTTCTGCCTTGGGCATCCTACCTCCTTCCCATCCTGCGGAGAAGCCGCTCCACCCGCTTCTGGTAGGCACGGATCTCGCGCTCCCAGTACCGGATCAGCTCCCACCTGGGCTCGGGACGACGCAGCTCCTCACTCTATTTTGGCCTGGTGCTCGCGGATACGCGCCTGGTAGCTTTCCACGCTTTTGCGCAACCGCCTATTGCCCATGCACGTACGTGAGCCAGCCCTCATACTCCGGCCGCCGCCCGGTGACGGCCTCGAGGTAGACTTCCCGGAGCTTCAAGGTGATGGGCCCCGCCGTCCCCGAGCCGATGGGGCGCCAGTCGATCATGGACACCGGGGTCACCTCGGCGGCGGTGCCGGTCATGAAGACCTCGTCGGCCATGTAGAGCTGGTCCCGGGTGGCCCGCACCACCTGGACCTCGTAGCCCAGGTCCTTGGCGATGCGGATCACGGAGTCGCGGGTGATGCCCTCGAGGTTCACCGAGTGCTCCAGGGCGTAGATCACCCCGTCCCGCACGAAGAAGAGGTTCTCCCCGCTCCCCTCGGCCACATAGCTTCCTCGTCCAAAAGGAGGGCCTCATCCGCCCCGGCGGCCACGGCTCCATCTTGGCCAGGGCCGAGTTCACGTAGTTGCCGCCCACCTTGGCCTTCCCCGGCATCACGTTGGCGGGGAAGCGGGCCCAGGAGCTGGTGATGAGCCTGGCCCCCTTGCGCACCGCCTCCTCGCCCAGGTAGGCCCCCCACTCCCAGGCGGCCACCATCACCTCCGCGGGGTTGTTGGGGAGGGGGTTGACCCCGAGGGCCCTCGCCCCCATCCAGGCCAGGGGGCGGATGTAGCAGCTCTTGTAGCCGTTTTTCCGCACCACCTCCTTGATGGCCTCCTCCAGCTCCTCCGGGGGGAAGGGGATCTCCATGCGGAGCACCTTGGCCGAGTTGTAGAAGCGCCGCACGTGCTCCTTGAGCCGGAAGACGGCGGGGCCCTTGGGGGTCTCGTAGGCCCTTATCCCTTCAAAAACGCTGGTGCCGTAGTGGAGGGCGTGGCTTAGGACGCTGGTCTTGGCCTCCTCCTGGGGCACCAGGGCCCCGTTCATCCAGATGAGCCCGGCCTTGATCTGCACGTCGCCGCCCTTGGCCTCAGGCTTGGTCATGGCGAACCTCCGCCCCCATCATAACGCTTTTTTTCCGGAGGGGCTTCCAAGCGTAAGGCCTGGAACCCAGGGGCGCATCCCTCACCCAAGCCAAGGGGTAAAGGCCCTGCGGGCCTAAGTATCCCACCGCAGCTTTCGCTGCGGTGGGGGCTCCCCCCAGCCCCAGTTCGGGCATCCCATGTTGCGAAACCAGCGTGCGGGCACTTCGCTTGCGCCAGCATGGGGTAGCGTCATAGCGCCCCGTACCTTCCTCCAGGGAGGGCCTGGGCCAGGCCTTTGAGCTCCAAGAGGGTGAGGAGGGAGAGCACCTTCTCCGGCTCAAGCCCATGGCCTCCGCCAAGTGCTCCGGCAGGGCCTCTCCCTGGCGGAGGAGCTGGTAAAGCCTGGCCTCTTCCGGGGAGAGCTCCAAGGGAGCCTTGGGCTTTCCGGAAAGGCCCAGGTAGGAAAGGACATCCTCCGCCCCGAGCACCGGGTAGGCCCCGTCCTGGATGAGGCGGTTGGCCCCTAGGGAGCCTGGGTCCGTGGGCCTTCCGGGCACGGCCAGCACCTCCTTGCCGAGCTCCAGGGCGTGGCGGGCGGTGATGAGGGCCCCGGAGTCCATGGGGGCCTCCACCACCACCACCGCCCGGGAAAGCCCGGCGATGAGGCGGTTTCTCCGGGGGAAAAACTCGGGCTTGGGACCGTTGCCAAAGGGGAACTCGGAGAGGAGGTCCATCCTTTGCGCCAGGGAGCGGTTTTCCGGGGGGTAGATGCGGTCCAAGGCACTCCCCAGGACCCCCAGGGTGCGCCCGCCCCCCTCCAGGGCCCC
>BBBN01000063.1 GCA_001311585.1 Thermus sp. JCM 17653 | reverse complement strand
CCAGGGCCAGGGCCTTGGGGTAGCCCTGCCGCAGAAGCTCCGGCAGCGTGAAGCGCCCCACGGTGGCCGTGGTGGCGGCGGAGGAGCCGATGACCGCGGCGAAGAGGGCGCTCGCCACCACGTTCACGTGGAGCAACCCCCCGGGAAGCCTACCGAGAAGCGGGGCGAGCCCCTGGAAGAGCTCCTGGGCAAGCCGGGAGCGGTAGAGGATCTCCCCCATCCAGACGAAGAGGGGCAGGGCGGCGAGGCTAAAGCTGGAGGTGCTGGTCCAAAGCGCCGTGGCCACGTTGGGTCCCGGGGGAGCGGCGGTGAAGAGGGCGAGCCCCGCAAGCCCCACCAAAAGGAGGGCCAGCCCCACATAGACCCCTAGGAGCAGGAGGAGGAAGAGGAGGAGGACGAGGACGAGCCCGGCGGCGAGGAGGCTCATGGGCGCCTCCCGAAGGTCCTGAGGAGGGCCAAGGCGAAGACGCTCATCGAAGGCCACCACCGCCAGGGGAATCCATAGGGGCAGGGGAAGAAGCCCCGGGGCCAGGTCACCGAAGCGGAGGCTTTCCAGGGTCTTGTCCCAGAGCTGGAGGGCCCCGTAGGCGCTTGCGGCCAAGCCTAGGGCGAGGCTTAGGCGCTCTGCTGCAAGCCTAGGCCCCGGGGGAAGCCGCGTGAGGGCGAGGCCCACCCGGATGTGCCCCCCGCTCCTGAGGGTGGGGGCGAGGCCCAGGAAGATGAGCCCCGCCGTGGCGAAGCCCGCCAGCTCCAGGGCCGAGGGCACCACGAAGCCAGAAAGCGGCCCACCACCTGGGCGAGGATCACGAGGAGGACGAAGAGCCCCAGGAGGATGGCGAGGAGCTCGGAAAGGCGGTAAAGGCCTTCCAAAAACCTCATCGGCCCAGGTACTGGCGGTAGACCTTGATCCCCGTGGCCCCCGCTTGACGCTGCCAGTCCAGGATCATGGTCTGCCCGGCCCGCTTCAGGTCGGCCAAAAGCTGCGGGGAAGGTTTTACCACCTGCATACCCCTCTGGGCCAGGGTTTTGAGGGCCTTGGCCTCCTCCTCCTGCGAAAGCTTCCAGCCCCGCTCCTCCGCCCGCTTGGCCGCCTGCAGGAGGGCCTCCCGGTCCTGCGGGGCGAGGCTTTCCAAGGCCCGGCGCCCGATCACCACCATGTTCTTGGGAATCCAGGCCTTCACGTCGTAGAAGTAGCGGGCGAAGTCCCAGGCCTGGCTGTCCACTCCCGTGGTGGGCGAGGTGATCATGGCCTCCACGATGCCGGTGGCGAAGGCCTGGGGGATGTCAGCGGCCTCCACCTGGACCGGGGCCATGCCCAAAAGTTCCGCCAGCCGGGCCGTGGCGGGGTTGTAGGCGCGAAAGCGCAGGCCCTTGAGGTCCTGGGCCGAGTTCACGGGCTTCTTGGTGTAAAGCCCCTGGGGAGGCCAGGGCACGGCGTAGAGGAAGACCACGCCCCTTTGGGCGAGCCACTTCTCCACCTCCGGCCGCTGGGCCTGGTAGAGCCGCCAGGCGTCCTCGTAGCTTGCCACCACGAAGGGGATGGAGTCCAGGTTAAAGAGGGGGTTCTCGTTGGCCAGGAGGGACATGAGCACCTCCCCCATCTGCACCTGGCCGTTGCGCACCGCGGGGAGGATCTGGGGGTGGGGGAAGAGGGAGCCCCCGGGGTGGACGGCGATCCGGACCCTACCCCCTGTGGCCTCCTCCACCTCCTTGACGAACTGGAGGATGTTTTGGGTGTGGAAGTTCCCGGGGGGATAGGGGGTGGCCATGTTCCAGGTCTGGGCCAGGGCGCCCAGGGCCAGGAGGGATAAAACCGCCATGAACCGCTTCATTCACAGCCTCCTTTCCTTATCCCCGATTCTACCTGAGGCTTTGTAGGGCCCGGTCCACGAACTCGTTGGTGTAGGTGCGCTTGAGGTCAATTCTGGCCTGCCTGACCTTCTCGTCAAAGGCGGAGAGCACGGTGAGGGGCCTTAAGGGCGCGGTCTCGCTGAAGCGCCCTGTGGGGGAGAAGGACTCCAGGGAGTTGCGGAGCACCTTCAGGTAGAGCTCCCGGTCGCCCAGGAAGTACTCCTCGGGAAGGACCCGGGCGATCTCCTCGGGGCTTTTCCCCTGCATCCACCGGAGGCCCCGCACCATGGCGTTCACCAGCCTTTGGGCGGTGTCGGGGTTCTTCTCCAGCCAAGCCCTGGTGGTGTAGAGGACCGCGGCCGGATACTCGCCCCCCAGGACCTCCCGGGTGCCTTGGTGGTGCGGGTGTCCGCCAAAACCTTGAGGAGGCCTCTTTCCTCCAGGAGGGTGATGGCGGGTTCCACGTTGGAGAGGGCGTCCACCTGCTTGTTCTGCACCGCGGCCACCGCCTGGGCGCCCACGGAGACGCCGATGACGGAGACGTCCGTGGGCTTGAGGCCGTTTTTCACCAGGAGGTAGTTGAGGAAGAAGTGGGTGGAGCTTCCCGGGGCGGTGACCCCCACCTTTTTCCCCTTCAGATCGGCGACGCTCCTCACCTGGTCCGCCAGGTCCGCGCGCACCCCAAGGACGATGGCCGGGTAGCGCCCCACCTCCACGAAGGCCACGATGTCCCGGCCCTGGGCCTGCATCTGAATGGTGTGGTCGTAGAAGCCCATGACCACCTCCACGCTTCCTCCCACAAGGGCCTGGAGGGCCCGGGAGCCTGCCTGGAGGTCCTGGATGACCACGTCCAGGCCCTCGTCCTTGAAGTAGCCCAGGCGCTCCACCACCGTGAGGGGCAAATAGACCACCGCGGTCTTCCCGCCCACGCCTAGGACCACCCGCTTCTGGGCAAAGCCGAAGGCCAAGAGCACCAGCAAAAGCCCGATTCCGATCCGCTTCATGCCGTACCTCCTTCCCGTTCTTTGGGCCGCCACACCAAAAGCCGCCTTTCCACCGCCCCCACCAGGCGTCCAGCACCAGGACGAAGGCCATGAGGACCACCATCCCGGCGAAGACCCCGGTGGTGTCAAAAACCCCCTCCGCCTGGGCGATGAGGTAGCCGAGCCCGGCGGCGCTCCCCAGGTACTCCCCCACCACGGCCCCGATGACGGCGAAGCCGATGGAGGTCCTTAGGGAGCTGAAGATCCAGCTCGCCGCCGCGGGGACGTAGACGTGGCGGAGGAGATGGGAAGGCCTCGCCCCAAGGAGCCTGGCGTTCTGCAGGACCACGGGGGGCACCTCCTTCACCCCCTGGTAGGTGTTGAAGAAGGCCACGAAGAAGACCAGGGTGACGCCCAGGGCCACCTTGGAGAGGATCCCGAGGCCGAACCAGAGGGTGAAGATGGGGGCGAGGACCACCCGGGGAATGGCGTTCAAGGCCTTGATGTACGGGTCCAGCACGGCCGCCACCCCCGGGGCCAGGGCGAGCCAAAGCCCCAGGGCCACGCCCAGGAGGGTGCCCAGGGCGAAGGCCAGGAGCATCTCCAGGGTGGTCACGTAGAGGTGGGGGTAGACCTCCCGGTGGCGAACCAGCGCCAAACTCTTTGAGCGATCGCCGAGGGGTAGGAGAAGAAGAAGGGGTCCATGCGGCCCGTCCTCGAGGCCCACTCCCAGAGGAGGAGGAAGCCCAAAAGAAGCCCCCCCTGCCAAAGCCTCACCCTAAGCCCCCGCATGGGCCCGCATCACCTCCCCTCTCAGGAGCTCCCAGATCTCCCGGTGGAGCCTGAGAAACTCCGGGGTGAGCCGGACCTCGGCCACGTCCCTCGGCCTCGGGAGGGGGATGGGGAACTCCCCGATGGGCTTGGAGCGGGGCCCCGCGGCCATCACCACCACCCGGTCGGAGAGGGCGATGGCCTCCTCCAGGTCGTGGGTCACGAAGAGGACGGTCTTCCGGTCCTCCTGCCAGAGCCTGAGGAGCTCGTTCTCCATGAGCTGCCGCGTCTGCACGTCCAGGGCGGAGAAGGGCTCGTCCATGAGGAGAACCTTGGGGTCGGCGATGAGCACCTGGGCGAGGCCCACCCTTTTGCGCATGCCCCCGGAAAGCTGGTGGGGGAAGCGCTGGGCGAAGCGCTCCAACCCACCTTGACAAGCCAGGCCCGGGCCCTTTCCCGCGCCTCCCGCCAAGGGGTGCCCCGGAAGACCAGGGGCAGGGCTACGTTGTCCAGGGCGGTCTTCCAGGGGAGGATGGCGTCCTGCTGGAAGAGGTAGCCCGCCAGGGGGTTGAGCCCTTTAAGGGGCTTTCCGGCCACCCACACCTCCCCTTGGCTCGGGGGAAGCAGGCCCGCCGCCACGTTTAAAAGGGTGCTCTTGCCGCACCCCGTGGGCCCCACCAGGCTCACGAACTCCCCTTCCCTCACGGAAAGCCCTACCCCCTCCACGGCCACGTAGTCCCCAAAGGCCACGCCGACGTCCCGGAACTCCAGGAAGCTCATCCGTAATACTCCGGGTTGGGCTTGAACCCCAGGGCATTTAGGAGGCGGTTGGTGAAGTTGAACATGGCGGCCACCTCGGCGGCCTCGAGGATGGCCTCGTCGGAAAGCCCCGCCTCCCTAAGGGGCTTAAGGTCCTCCTCGGTCATCTCGTGGTGGCGGTGGGTTACCTTCAGGGCGAAGTCCACCAGGGCCCGCGTCCTCGGGGGAAGCTCCGCCCGGCGAGGGTTGGCGGCCAGGACCTCCGGGAGGACGGGGTCCCCGGTGAGGTCTTTGAGGTAGCGCTTGTGGCTCGCCACGCAGTACTCGCAGCGGTTCTCCCCGCTGATGGCCACCGCCATGGCCTCCTTCTCCTCCCGGCTCAGGAGGCCTTCCCCCCGCATCAGGGTGTCGTAGTACCGGAACCAAAGGAGGAAGCGGGGGCTTAGGGCGAAGGCCCGGGCCACGTTGGGCACGAAGCCCACCTTCTCCCGAAGCCCGCTGAAGAGGGCCCGGACCTCCTCGGGAAGCTCCTCTTCCTCCGGCACCCGGAGCCAGGAGATCACCATACGGCTACCGCCCGCACCGGCCCGCCGGAGGCGTTCTTGTGCTTGGGGCCTCCCACGAAGAGGAGGGCGCCCGCAGGGGGCACCTGGGCCAGGTTGGCCAGGTTCTCCAGGCCGTACCTCCCCGCCCCGAGCACGGTGACGTGGGTCTTGAAGTCCTTGGAGGGGCCGAAGTCCAGGGAGAGGGTGTCCACGCCGATGCCCACGATCTCCCGCTCCCGCACCAGAAACTCCGCCGCCTCGGGGGAGAAGCCGGGGAAGTGAGGGTGCCGGAGGCATCCTGGTTGAGGAAGGCCTTGGGGTTCTGCCACCGGTTCTCCCAGCCCGAGTGCATGGCCACGAAGGCCCCCTTGGGCAGGCGGCCGTACCGCTTCTCGTAGGCCAGGAGGTCGTCCACCGTCACCTGGGCGTCGGGGTCCTTGGCCGCCTTCTCGTGGATGTGGACCACCGCCAGGGGGGCGATGAGGGCGCTTATGGGGAGCTTTTCCGCCGTGGGGGCCCCCTCCACGAAGTGGGCGGGCGTCCATGTGGGTGCCGGAGTGCTCCCAGAGGTCCAGGCGGTTCCCGTAGTAGCCGTTTTGCCGCACGGTGACCAGGGTGGTGATGCGCATGGGCTCGGCCCCGGGGAAGAGGGGGATCTCCGGGGTGAGCTCGTGGGTGAGGTCCACCGCCCGGGAGAAGGCCTTGCCCTGAACCTCCTGCTGAGCCAGGGCCCGGGTGGCGAGGAGGCCGAGGCCAGCCCCAAGAAAGGCCCGGCGGGAAATGGAACGGGCCACCTGATCCATCACCGAGGGAGCGCACATGGTTACCTCCTTATTCCGGCAAGACCTTACCACGCCCCTGTATAACCTTGCAAGATGGGGTCAGGCTCTGCACGAGGTCAGCCAGGAAGACCTTTCAGGGCTTACGGGCTAGTTCATGACCCTATAAAGAAGGCATTTTCCAGGAAATCCCGGACCACGCGGCCATGCGGTCCCGCCCCACGCCTAGGTAGGCCCGGGGATCGGCGGGAGGGGAGTGGCCCAGTCCTTCCGTCACCCCTTCCGTGAAGGCGGCGAAGGCCCGGGTGGCCACGTTGACCTTGGCCACCCCTAAGGCCACGGCGCGTTCCAGGTCCTCGGTGCGTGCGCTGGAGCCCCCGTGGAGCACCACGGGTTTGCCCAGGGAGGCGAAGTCCCGCAGGCGCTCCAGGTCCAAGGGTCTCTTGGCGAGGCTTTTGTGGACCGTTCCCAGGTCCACCGCGATCCAGTCGGGGCGCACCCTTTCCACGAGGCGCGGACCTCCCTGAGGGAACGCCTAGCCCCTTCCCGTGCCCCCTTGGGCACCACCTCCATCTCCACCTCCAAGGGCCGAGAGCCGGCCACCCTTCGGGCTTCTTCCAGGATCTCCGGGGGGCCTTCCTCCACCATGGCGGAGTCAAATCCCAAGGCAAAGGCCTCTTCCAGGAGGTCCGGGCCTGGGGCGTGGTCCAGGTGTAGGTAGACGGGCACCTTTGCCTTTTTCTTCATGGCCCTACCCAGGGCCGCCAACTCCTCCAGCCCCCCGTAGC
The DNA here is from genome assembly GCA_001311585.1 of Thermus sp. JCM 17653. Classification (GTDB taxonomy): domain Bacteria; phylum Deinococcota; class Deinococci; order Deinococcales; family Thermaceae; genus Thermus. The sequence goes on along the minus strand of BBBN01000063.1, from coordinate 1,970 downwards.
GCAGGGCGTTGTGAGAAAACATCAGGAAGACGGGCTTTCCGGCCCTCTCGGCTCCCAGGACCACGGCCTGGGCGGTCTCCAGGTTCACCGCGTTGACGGCAAGGAGAGCCTTGCGCCTTTGGTAAGCCCGCAGGACCGCTTCCCGGGCGTTCATGGGCTTCACTCTACCCCTTCCGCCCTCGGGGGAGGGGGTTTTGCGCAAAAGCCGCCAAAACGCGCCAATGACCCGTCGCGCCCTCGGGGAGTCCGCTACACTGGTCCTCGTGCCGCGGAAGGCCGCCGATACCCGGGTCTTGTCCCTAGTCCAGCTTAGGGGTGAAATAGGGGTGGGGAGATCGCGGTAAGCCTGGGCCTCCATCCCGCCACCGTGCGGCGCGTCCTGGCCCGCCTCGAGGCCCGGGGCTGGTGGAGCGCCACCGGGGCAGGGTACGGACCTTCCCTGCGGTGCGCTACGTGGGGAGATGGCCCGCGCCATGCAAGAGGGTCTGGAGGCCAAGCAGCGCATCGCCCAAAAGGCCCTTTCCCTGGTGGAGGAGGGGGCTAGGGTGGGTATCTCCGGCGGGTCCACCTGCACGGCCTTCGCCCGCACCCTCCGCTTAAAAGCCGTGGAGGTGTTCACCAATGCGGTGAACATCGCCGTGGAACTCTACTCCTATCCCAAGACCCGGGTGCACGTGTTGGAGGGCGAGCTCAACGCCTACTCCTACGAGCTGGTGGGTCCCAGGGCCTTGGCCAGCGCACGGCGCGTTCCCGAGCTGGACTTCCTCTTCGTGGGGGCTACCGCCATCAACGAGAAGGGTTTCTTCATGCGCGACACCCCCGAGGCCCAGGTGGCCCAGGCCCTGGCGGAGCGTGCCAGGGCGGTTTACGTCTTGGCCGAGGCCCGGAAGTGGGGCCGGGAGGGGGCGGTAGGGTTCTTCAGGCCCCTAGGCGGGGTGACGGGTTGGATCAAGGAGGAAGACCATGGGGATGTTGGAAGAGATCCTCGGTAGTCCACAGGCTTGGCGGCAGGCCCTGGCCCTGGCGGAGGCCCAAGGCCTTCCCCGGGAGGACGCCCTTTTCCTGGGCTCGGGTTCCAGCTACTTTCTGGCCCAGGCGGCGGCCCACCTAGCCCGCGCCCGCGGACAGCAAGCCCTCGCTCTTCCTTCTGCGGAGGCCCTGTTCCATCCAGGGGCGGCGGGGCGATTTCCCGTGGTGGTGGGCTTTTCCCGCTCGGGCCAGACCACGGAGCTTCTTCGGGCGGTGGAGGCCCTGGGTCGCCCTGCCTGGCTCCTTACCACGCGGGAGGTCCGGGAGGGGCCTTTTGCCAAGGTGGTGGTCCTGCACGAAGCGCGAGAAGAGGCCATTGTGCAAACCCGCTCCTTCTCCAGCGCCTTCCTATACCTCGCCTACGCCCTCACGGGGAGCCCAGCCTTGCGCGCCGTGCCGGACCGTTTTGGGGAGGTCCAGGGGGGGGAGGCGGGCTTCCCCGTGGGGGCCCGGTACTTCCTCCTGGGGTCCGGGGTGGCCTGGGCCGTGGCCCAGGAGGCCAGCCTGAAGCTCAAGGAAACGGCCTTGGTTTGGGCGGAGGCCTTCCAGAGCCTGGAGTTCCGCCACGGGCCCAAGAGCCTGTTGGACGAGGAGAGCGTGGTCTTCCTCTTGGAGAGCCATCCCCTCGAGGCCCCCCTGGCGGCGGAGATGGAGTCTTTGGGCGCCAAGGTGGTGCGCCTTCCCGGGGCGTTGGAGGAGCTTCCCTTGAGCCTGGCTAGGCTCCAGCTTTTCGCTCATCGCCTGGCCCGGCAAAGGGGACTTGACCCCGATCGGCCCCGCCACCTCACCTACGCCGTGCGGCTATGATCCAGGCCCTTACCCCCTGTCCTTGCCTGGACCGCCTCCTGCGCCTTCCGAGCCCCTTGCGGGCAGGCAGGCTCCACCGGGTCCAGACGGTGGAGGAGCTGGCGGGCGGGAAGGGCCTCAACCTGGCCCGGGCG
>BBBN01000062.1 GCA_001311585.1 Thermus sp. JCM 17653 | reverse complement strand
AAGATGAGAGCTCAGGAAGATAAGGGGTTGGAACTTAGCACACGAAGGAATATACTAAGGAATATACTGGAGTCATGAAGGAGGGTAAGCAAAACAGTGCTACACTGGGCTTCGAGGACTAGCTCCGCATTGACCGGCGGGATGTGAAGGACAAGGACGAGGACCTCACCCACGAGCCGGAGCAGATCAAGGCCTACCGCGACACCTGGAAGCAGGGCCGTCTTTTCTCCTCAAGAAGGCAAGTGCAATGGCGAACAAAGTTCAACTCAATGCTCTTCGAGACGAAACATTTGCCGAGTCGGAGACGAGGAAGGTCGTCGGCCTTTTACCGACCGAAAGGTCACGCACCGTCCGTTTTGGTCTGGAGGGGTCAACCGGTCACCTTGTCCAGTGCGAGGGGAGGGCAAAACATGACCAGATGGGTTGAACTTTTGTGGCATGGAAAGAGGGCAAATGATTTCACCCGTGAGAGCGTGGACGAACATTACGGGGTCAGACGGCTCCCGCTTCCCTTCCAGCGGATCGAACTTCTGGGCATCCACAAGGAGACCCTGACACCCCTCTTCCCGCAAGAGGACTGGCCGCAGCACTATCCCAAGGACTGGAAGAACCTCCTCATCTGGGGGGACAACCTGCTCGCCATGTCCTCCCTGCGTCAGGGGATCGAGATCAACGGAGAACGGATCAACCTGAGGGGAAAGATCAAACTCATCTACATCGATCCGCCGTTCGCCACGGGGGCGGACTTCTCCTTTAAGGTGCCGATGCCCGAGCTGGCGGGAACTGATGCCCCAAAACGAGATCGTCAAGAGTCCCTCCATCATGGAGGAACTGGCCTATCGAGACATGTGGGGCGGGCAGACCCCGGAGGAGAGAATCGCTCCTACCTCAACTACATGTATGACCGGCTCGTGCTGATGAAGGAACTTCTGGCCGACGACGGTTCTATCTACGTGCACCTGGACTACAGATGGTGCATTATGTGAAGCTCATGATGGATGAGATTTTTGGGAGGGAGAATTTTAGGAATGAGATTGTGTGGTGTTATACCGGACCCAGCCGACAAACAAAAGATTTTCCTGATAAACACGATGTAATCCTACGATACTCGAAAACGGACCACTACATTTTCAACTCTGACGATGTGAGGGTGCCTTACGTCAAACTGGACACGGGTAAAACCCATGGTATATTTAAGGAGCGTGCAATCTTGGATGAAAGAGGCAAGGTGCCTGAGGATTTCTGGATTGATATAACCCCCGTTGCAAGACTACACGCTACTGAGCTCACAGGTTTCCCCACCCAAAACCAGAAAAACTCCTTGAACGCATCGTCCTTGCATCTTCAAAGGAAGGAGACATAGTAGCTGACTTCTTCTGTGGTTCTGGCACTCTTGCAGCGGTTGCGGAGAAACTGGGGAGGCGCTGGATCTGCTGTGATATGTCCAAGTATGCCATCCACGTGACGCGCAAGCGCCTGCTGGACATCGCCAACTCCAAGGTGCTGGGCATCCGAGTGGAGGGGGAGAGCAAACGTCCCCGCTACGACAAGCCCTGCCGCCCCTTTTATCTTGTGACCATCGCCAACTACCTGACCGACCGGATGACGAACCACTCAGATGTCGTCCGCCTTGTGCTGAACCTCTACGGTGCGGCCCCGATGAAACAGCCTTTCCGATACCTTCACGGGCTGCGGGAACGTGAGAAGGAAGTCGTCCACGTGGGGCAGGCCAACTTCCCCGTAACGCCTGCCGAGATCCGGGAGGCGATCGAGGAGTTCCGGGAGACACCGTTCTATCGGGACGGCTGGACGCTCGTCATCCTCGGCTGGGATTGGGCCCCGGACACCTTTGAACGGGCAAAAGATTACTGGGAGAGGCAGAGCGTCCGGCTGAGGCTCCTTCACATCCCGCCCGTAAGCCGAATTGAGGAGGTGCTGAAGAAGCACGGCATCAGTGCCTCTGAGGCGATCCGCTTGGACCACGCCTTTGACGAGGAGGTTCGCAGGCACCTCCGGTTCGTGGAACCCGGCTATCTCAGTCTGGACGTTCGCAAAGAAGGCCTGAAGGTGACGATCACCCTCAAAGACTTCTGGGTGAGGCTTCCGCACGGCTACGAGGACCTGGAGGAGGAGATCCGTGGGAGGGTCGAGTCGGCCGCAAGGGATGACGAGAAGCGACGCTATTTCCTCCCGCTCATCAACTACTGGACGGTGGACTGGAACTACGACAGGGTCGTCTTCAAGCACGACTTCGTCAGTTTCGACCGGGAGCCGGGGGAGGGCGGCGTGGAGGTCAGTGCCGTTCACACCTATCCTGAGCCCGGGACTTACCGGATGGTGGTCAAGGTCACGGACATCTTCGGCGGCGAGACCTCTCGGGAACTGGACCTTACGGTGGGGGAATAAGCGATGCCGAGAGGAAGAAAGAACCAAGGGATGCCCTCTTTTGAGGTCCAGAAACCCCCCTCGGAGATCACCTTCGTCCCGCCCGACTCCCTGCTTGAGCCTTACCCGAAAGAGTGCAGGATCGACACGCAGTATCTCGATGTCGCCCAAAGGAGGTTCAGGGAATACATCCTCAACGGCGTCGCCTGGGCAAATGAGGAGCGTTTGAAGGGGGATCCCTATGCCCGTTTCCCGTCGGAGGCCCTCTGTGTGAACAACCTGCGGCTCGAGGTGAAAGAGTGGCGGGAGAAGGGGTATCCGGACGTTACCGAGACCACACGGTTCCTGCTGAACTTCTGGTTTGAGTATCCGCGGGAGCGGGTCCTGTGGTTCTCCCAGCGGGAGGCGGTGGAAACCCTGGTTTACCTGTACGAGGTCAAGGGTCTCACAAGGGTTACGGAACTCATCGAGAAGTACGGCGCCTTCCGGCTTGAGGGGTACTCCGAGTACGACCGGTATCCGCGCTATGCGTTCCGGATGGCCACCGGTTCCGGAAAAACCCTGGTCATGGCCCTCCTCAGCGTGTGGTCCTTCTTCAACCACCTTCGCGAGGACCGGGAACGGGAACGGGAACGGTTCACACGGTTTTTCCTGTTCGTGGCGCCCAACGTCATCGTTTACGACCGCCTGCGGCGGGACCTGGAGAGCCTTGCCATCTTCGACGAATTCCACCTTATACCGGAGGAATGGAAGAAGGACTTCCGAGTGCGGGTGGTCACCCGGGACACCTTTTCTGATGCTGACCGTTTCACACCGCCCAAAGACGAAGGGGTACTCTTCGTCACCAACATCCATCAGATCGGTTTCCCGCAAAGAGCAAGAAAGCAAAAAGAAGACCTTGTTGGGACTCTATTCGGCGCTCCAGATCCTGGGAAAGATCCCTATAAAGCAAGCTCGATCAAACTGTGGGATATCCTGAACTCTTATCCCGGCCTCATGATTCTGAAGGACGAGGCTCACCACATCCACCGCGAGGAGAGCCGGTGGCAGAACTACCTCTGGGACCTGCATGACGCCCTTTCGCAGCGCTTCTCCCGGGGCGTCTTCATGGAACTGGACTTCAGCGCCACACCGAAGGACGAGAGGGGGGCTCTGTTCCCTTGGATCATCGTGGACTTCTCACTGAGGGAGGCCCTACAGACGGGGATCGTCAAGTACCCGGCCAAGGTCGTCCTCCAAGACGCTCCGCCGATAAGGCGGGGGTTCGACCGGAGCGAATTCCGTCCGTACATAGAGGCTGCGCTTGAGCGCTGGAGGAAGCATCGGGAGAAACTCAAGGAACTCGGACGGAAGTCCGTGCTCTTCATCATGGCGGATGATATAGAAAACGCTGAGGCCATATATGAAGAGCTTCTGAAAGAACCCGATATCAACGCCTCCAACATGATCCTCGTTCACTCAGAGCTGGACGAGTGGAAGACCCGCGTGCGGGCAGGGGGCAGGGACATTGTGTCGAGGATCCGGATAGACGGCGAGGAGAAAGAACTGGACCGCGACCTTGCGCTCAAACTCGTTCGGGGATTGGACGATCCGGACAACCCCATCGAGGTCATCAGCAGCGTGATGATGCTCAACGAGGGGTGGGATGTGCGCTCGGTTACGGTCATCCTCGGCCTTCGGTCGTACGCTTCGGAAAGGGAGATCCTCCCCGAGCAGGTGATCGGGAGAGGGCTGAGGAAGCTCTTCCCCGATGAGGGGATCGACACCAAGCGCTGGGTGAACGTGCTGGAAGTTGTCGGTCCGCCGAAGCTGCTGGAAGTGCTCGACCAGCTCGAGCGGATGGAACGGATAAGGATTCCGGAGGCTCCCGAGAGCGAGAAGTTCTTTGTATCGTTCAATCCTCGACTGGATGCTCCGGAGCATATGCGATTTGAGATCCCGAAAGCCGAGTTCATCTCGTTCGTGGAGGATGTGGACCTTAAGCGAATCGTCGGCGATCTGTTCAATCTCCTCCCTCAGGGGGTCTTCAGAAGGTCCGAGGTGGAAGAGTTCCGGAAGAAGTATCAGTACGAAGTCGTATCCCTAAGCGGCCGCACGCTGGATAGGGGTGAGATCGAGACGCCCTTCGGTGCCCCCGTTATCCCGCTTTATCGGCTCGCGGAGGAGCTTGAGGAGGTAATCCCGCTGCCGCATGCCTTCAGCACCCTTTTGCAAGCGCTCGAGGAGTACGTAAGAGGAAGACTCTTTGACGAAACGGTTGATATCGACGAAGACGTCCTCAGGTTCTTGTACAGCAAGGGATGGTACGGCAAGGTCAAGCAGGACATCAGGAACCCAAGGGACCCAAGGGACCCAAGGGACCCAGCCTCTAGTGTTTTGAGCAATCCCTCCTTCGCATCAAGGGTGGAAATAGCGCAGAAGGTGCGCCTTGAGGATCTGGAGGGATTCCCGTGGTACCGTGACTTTGCAGATTCCGAGAAGAGTCTGCTGGTAAGGGTCGCGCATAACGGTGAGGAGGAACGGAGGATTCCCTCGTGCCCGGTCGACAACGAGATGGAAGCTGATTTCGTGGGGTTCCTGGACAGGGCGCGTGACGTGGTCTCTTTCTTGAAGAACGTCCCTCATGTAGTGAGGCTCTGGATAACGTATTACGACACACGTGAGAGAAAGTGGGGGAAGTTTCATCCCGACTTTATCGCGAAGGTCGAAGATGGGTTTTACCTGGTCGAGACCAAGGGGAGGGAGGAAATTCAGGTTCCCGACAAGAACGCTGCCGCGCGGCAGTGGTGTGAGGCCATAAGCAAAGCAACCGGTGTAGAGTGGCGTTACCTGTACCTTCGCGAGGGCGACTGGCGTGGGAAGGTAAGCTTGAAGGACTGCGAGTCCTGAGGGAAGATTCATCATGGTTCAATACTTCGTCTTTCATCCCGGTCCAAGCTTGATCCGAAGAGCGCCCGTGACGGGGCTGCAAGTGCACCTTGCCAACATCTCCCCGCATGTGCTGGTGGGCGATCTGCTGAAGACCACCCGCGCCAGCCAGATCTTTACCGTCTTCGGCCAGCCGGATGTGCGGGTGCAAAAGCAGAAGGACGGCGCTTATGTGGTGGAACTTCGCGGCGTGGACATCTACGATCCGCTGACGGGCGAGGTCCACAGCACCCGGGGGGAGGATGTGGCCACCTGGTTCCTGGACACCGACTACGACGGGAAGACCTTCCACATCTGCCAGGCCCTCTTCCCCGGCGACCCGGACGCCTGGAAGAAGCTCCAGCGGGCGCTTAAGGCCCAGATCGACCCCGAAGCGTTTGAGCAGATGCGAGTACCGTCTCCTTCCCCTTCCAGCCCGGCGAGCACCAGCGAGTTGCCGTGAAGGTGATCGACTTTCGGGGGAATGAGGTGGTGCGGGTGGTAAAACTCGAAACAGGAGGAACAAACTATGCCCATTCCTGAAAGCCAAAGCGATGCTTGTTGACAACCCCAGCCCTCGGCCGCCAGGCGGACCATGGCGGCCCAAAGGCGGGTCTTCTTGTGGGTCTTCGGGTCCAGGAAAAGCTCCAGCAGGAGCCGATCCTCCTCAGGCGTTAGCCGGATCTGAAGAGGGGCTGCTATGTTGAGATGATAAGGGGTTGGCACTTATAACCTGGCCCGCGTGGAGCGGGCGGGGATTCCTCTCGCCTTCTCCTCCGACGCTCCCGTGGTGCGGGAACTGGGCCCGCTACTGGGGGCCTTGGCCGCCTGGCGAAGCCCTTTTGGGGGGAAGGGGATTCCCGTGGCGAGGGGGCTTTTCTACTACACTGAACCCGAGGCCAGCGGCCTGCCCAAGGCCTGGCTCTGGCCGGGCCACCGGGCGGACCTGGTGGTCTTTGACCGGGACCCTTTCCGCCACCCGGAGGAAGCCCGGGTGGTGCGCGCGGAGGTGGACGGTGTGGCGGTCTTTGAGGGTTGACCTAGAGGCGAGAAAGGTCCACTGGCAGGAGGCTTCCCCGGAGGAGGTGGCCTTCGGCGGGCGCTACCGCACGGGGAAGCTCCTTTTGGAGCGGGAAGCCTACCGCTTTGACCCCCTTTCCCCGGAGAACCCCCTGGTCTTCGCCGTGGGGCCTTTGGCGGGGACGGGGTTTTCCAACGCCAACCGCACCAGCGTGGGGGCGCGGAGCCCCTTGACCCTGGGCATCAAGGAGGCCAACGGCGGGGGCACCTTCGGCTACGCCCTGGGCCAGCTCAAGCTCGCCCACCTGGTGCTGGAAGGGGAAAGCCCCGAGTGGGTGGTCCTCCGCATTACCCGGTCCGGTGAGGTCCACTTTGACCCTGCCCAGGACCTCCTGGGCCTGGGGAACTTCCAGGCGGCGAGGCGGCTTTTCGCCGCCTACGGGCAGCGGATCGCCTTCGCCCTTTTGGGGCCCGTGGGGGAGTATCTGGGGCTCCTTTCCGGCATCGCCTTTTCCGACACCGAGGGCAGGCCCTCCCGCCTCGCCGCCCGGGGAGGCGTGGGGGCGGTGATGGGGCGCAAGCGGGTGAAGGCCATCGTGGTGGAGGTGCCGGGGAAGGCGGAGGTCTTTGACAAGCCCAAGGTGGCCGAGGCCATCCGCCGCTACGCCAAGCTCCTCCGGGAAGACCCCCTGGTCATGCAGTTCTACAACGCCGTCGGCACCATGGGCATGGCCGACTTCCAGAACGCTTTCGGGGGCCTTCCCGTGCGCAACTTCCGCGAGGGGCGCCTGGCACCCCCGGAGGCCTTCCGCATGGGCGGGCAGCACATCGCTCCCCTCAACAAGGCCCGGGGCGGCAAGCACACCCACGCCTGCATGCCGGGGTGCGTGATCCAGTGCTCCAACGTCATCGTGGACGAGAAGGGGGAGGAGGTGGTCTCCCCTTTGGAGTACGAGACCATCGGCCTCCTCGGCACTAACTGCGGCCTAAACGATCCCGACCGGCTCGCCCGGCTCAACCGCCTAGCCAACGACCTGGGGGTGGACACCATTGAGACCGGGGCCACCCTGGCCCTCCTCATGGAGAAGGGCCTCGCTCCCTGGGGGGACTACGCCTTCATGGAGGCGAAGCTGAAAGCCCTCTACACTCCTTCGGAGGAGGCCCGCTTCCTCGCCCAGGGCACGGCCCGGGTGGGGGAGGCCTTGGGGCTTAGGCGGGTCCCGGTGATCAAGCGCCAGGCCATCAGCGCCTACGACCCCCGGGTGGTGGAGGCCACGGGGATCACCATGATGGTCACCGCCCAGGGGGCGGACCACACCGCGGGCAACGCCCCCCGTTTGGAGACCCGGGCCATGAAGCCGGAGGAGATCCTGGAGCCAGCTACACCGCCCAGGTGAACGCCGCCGCCAACGACAGCCTGGGCCTTTGCGTCTTCGGGGGAAGCGTCACCAACAAGGAGGTGGCCTTCGCGGTGGAGAGCGTGAACGCCGCCCTCGGCACCGCCCTCACCCCGGGTTTTTGGCGGGAGCTCGGGGAGGGGGTCTTGCGCCTGGAGCACCGCTTCAACCACCTGGCGGGCTTCACCCACGAGGAGGACCGCCTGCCCCAGTTCTTCTACGAGGAGCCCGTGCCCCCCAAGGGGTACACCGCCCGCTTCCGCCCCGAGGACTTAGGGCCCCTCTACGAGAGGCTCCACCAGGGGTCGTAAAGCTCGGGCTTGCGCGCCCAGGCGGGGAAGGCTTCCCCTTCCAGGAAGCGCCGGGCGTAGAGCTCGGCGAGCTCGGGGAAGGGGGCCTCCGGCACCTGCCCCAAGGCGTAGACCGCCGCAGCGTCGGCGAGCCGCCTTAAGGCCTCCTTGGCGTACCAGGGGCCTTCTTCTTGGAGGCGTTTTAGGGTCTTTTCCGCCGTCCCCAGGGCCCGGGGATTCTCCTGGAGCATTTCCAAGAAAGGCTCGTGGGCTTTCTTCTTGGCGATGGCTCCAGCATGTCCAGGGCCTGGATGTTGGCCGGGCCTCCCAGATGGGGGTGATGAGGGCTTCCCGGTGGAAGCGGGCCACCCCGTAGTCCTCCAGGAAGCCGAGGCCTCCAAAGAGCTCCATGGCGAGGGCGGTGACCGCGGTCCCGTGCTCCGCGGTGCGCCCCTTGGCCAGGTGGGAGAGGAGGCGGGCCAGGTGGTAGGCG
>BBBN01000061.1 GCA_001311585.1 Thermus sp. JCM 17653 | reverse complement strand
CCTTCTCCTGCGCCCCGAAACGCAAAGGGCCCTCCGCCGCCTCGCCGAGGAGGCGGACACCACCACGGCCAAGGGCCTCGCCGACCTTCTGGACGAGGTGGCCCTGGTCCTCCTGCGGGAGGAGCCCGCTTGGCGCTTCGGAAGCTACGAGGCCCAAGCGGGGGACGAGGAGGCGGTCCTGGCCCGCTTTGACGCCTGGATGCTGGAGGACCGGAGCACCTACCGGGAGACCTTCCGCCACTTTGAGGGGAAGAAGGTGGAGGCGGCCTACACCCCCAGGGTGGAGCCGGGCGGGCGCTACCTGGTGGCCTCCTTGCTCCTCGCGGTGCGGGGAGGCCTGCCCCCGCCGGGCCCCCTGGACCGAAGGAGGGCGAGGGAGGCCCTCCTCGCCTTCGCCGGGAGCACCCCCTTCACCCTCCTCGCCTTCCACCTGGCCTGGACGCCGGAGAAGGAGGGGGAAGGCCTCACCGAGGAGGAGCTCCTTTCCCTCTTCCCCGGCCTGGATAAGCTGTGAGGGCCCTGTCCTGGCCTTTGCGGGTAAAGTGTAAGCCGTGGTGCAGGTAGGCCCAAGGCACATCACCTTTTACCCTCCCGAGCGCCCGCGCCTTATCGGCGACTTCACCGACTGGGAAAAAAACCCCATCCCCCTCGCGGGGCCCGTCACCTTGGAGTTCCCGGAAGGGGCCTATGTGGAGTACGCCTTCCTGGACCGGGAAGGCCGCCCCTTCCCCGACCCCCACAACCCGGAGAGGGCCGACAACCCCTGGTGGAGCTACCCGAGGGCGGTGAGGCTCCCCGGCTTCCGCTACGAGGCCCCTCCCGAGCCCCAAGAGGAGCCCAAGGTGGCCCGGCACCGCCTGGGGGAGAGGCGCTTTTACGTGGCGGAGACCGGGCCCTCCCCCAAAGCCACGGTGGTGGCCCAGGACGGGGTGGCCTTCTACCGCACGGCGGGGCTCCACAAGGTGGCCCGGGCCCTCCTGGAGCGGGGCGAGGTTCCCCCGGTGCGCCTGGTCTTCGTGGAGCCCCTAGACCGCAACGCCGAGTACCGCTTCAACGAGGCCTACGAGGCGGAGTTCCACCGGGTGCTGGAAGAAGTGGAAAGGGCCTACGGTCCCCTGGGGGAGGTGGTCCTGGTGGGGGCCTCCTTGGGGGGGCTTTTCTCCTTGTGGCAGGCCTGGAGGCATCCGGACCGCTTCCGGAAGGCCCTCGCCCTCTCCCCCGCCCTCAAGGCCCACCCCGGGGGAAGGACGCCTACCGGGACGAGGAGTGGCTCCTCCCCCGCTACGCCGAGGCGGAAAGGCTTCCCAGGATCTACCTCGAGGTGGGCCTTCTGGAGTGGCTTTTGGGCCCCAACCGCCGCTTCGCCGCCCTCCTCGCCGACCGAAGGGCCCCCCACGCCTACCGGGAAAGGCCCTCGGGCCACAACTGGGTCACCTGGAAGCAGGCCCTGGCCCCCGGGCTTGGCTACCTTCTGGGGGAAGGGTGAGCGGGGAGGCCCTCCTCACCCTCCTTTCGGTGGCCGCCCTGGAGGCCCTCCTCTCCGGGGACAACGCCCTGGTCCTGGCGGTGATGGTGCGGCCCCTGCCTCCTCGCCTCCGCCGCCGGGCCCTCCTCTACGGCCTGCTGGGGGCCTACCTCCTTAGGGGGCTCGCCCTCCTCTTCGCCGTCCTCCTCATCCGGCTCTGGTGGGCCCAGGTCCTGGGGGGGCTTTACCTGGTGTACCTGATGGTCCAGCACTTCCGCGACCCCCCCGAGGCCAAGCCCCTCCTCGAGGCCACCGCCAAGGAGTTCTGGCGGGTGGTGGTCCTCATCAACCTGGTGGACCTGGCCTTCGCCGTGGACTCCATCCTGGCGGTGGTGGCCTTCTCCAAGGACTTCCTCCTCGTGTTCCTCGGGGTGGCCCTGGGCATCCTCTTCATCCGCCTCCTGGCGGGCTCGGTGGTGGCCCTGATGGAGCGCTACCCGGGCCTGGAAAAGGTGGCCTACGCCTGGTGGGCTGGGCCGGGGTGAAGCTCTTCCTGGAGGGTACCCACACCCTGGCCCACCTCCTCCACCGCCCCGAGCTCGCCCTAACCCTCCCCAAGGGGGTGTTCTGGGGAGGGACCCTCCTCATCCTCCTCGTGGGGAGCGCCCTCGCCCTCCGCCGCCATGCCTAGGGACTGGGAGGCCTTTTACCGCGAAGCCCCAAAGATGGGGAAACCCGCCTTCGTGGTGCGGGCCTACGGGGCCTTCGCGCCCCAGGGAAGGGTTTTGGACCTGGCGGGAGGCCTGGGGCGGAACGCCCTTTATTTTCTGGAACGAGGCCACCCCGTGGTCCTGGTGGAGAGGAGCCGGGAGGCCCTGAAGAGGCTTCGGGGAGTGGAGGGCCTCCACCTCGTGGAGCTGGACCTGGAAGCCGAGGGGGCCCTCGCCCGCCTTCCCCAGGGCCCCTTCGCCGCCATCGTGAAAAGCTACTACGTGAACCGCCCCCTCCTCCGGGCCCTCCCTCCCCTCCTGGCCCCGGGAGGGCTCCTCCTGGTGGAGGGCTTCTCCCGGAGGGAGGCCCTGAGGCGGGGGAGGCCGGAAAGCCCCTTCTACTGGGAAGGGGAAGAGCTCCTCACCCCTCCCCCGGGCCTTTCCCTAAGGGCCTTTGGGGAGGGGTGGATGGGGGGGTACAGGGTCTACGCCGTCTACGTCAAGCCTTGAGGCCCCTCGCCACCAGCTCGGCGATGTCCAAAACCTCCGGGGGCCTCTCGTCCTGGGCGGTTTCCACGTTCATCATGGCCATGCAGAAGGGGCAGCCTGTGGCGATGACCTCGGCCCCCGTGGCCTTGAGTTCCTTGTATCGGTTCTCGGAAACCCGCATAGCCCCGGGCTCCTCCTCCTTCCAGAACTGGGCCCCGCCCGCCCCGCAGCAGAAGCTCTTCTCCCGGCTCCGGGGAGGCTCGGTGAGGAGGAAGCCCACCCCCTTGAGCACCTCGCGCGGGGCCTCGTAGACCCCGTTGTGGCGGCCCAAATAGCAGGGGTCGTGGAAGACCACCTTGCGGGTTTCCTCCTCCACCCGGATCTTCCCCTTACGCAAGAGCTCGGCGACGAACTCCGTGTGGTGCACCACCCGGTACTCCCCGCCGAAGGCCCGGTACTCGTTCTTCAGGGTGTGGAGGCAGTGGGGGCAGGTGGTGACGATGGTCTTGGGGGCCACCTGGTTCAGGGTCTCCACGTTCTCCGTGGCGAGCTGGAAGAAGAGGTACTCGTTGCCCGCCCGCCTCGCCGAATCCCCGGTGCACTTTTCCCGCTTACCCAAAACCGCCCAGTCCACGCCGCTGGCGTTCAGGATCTCCACCATGCTGCGGGCGATCCTCTGGGCCCGGGGATCGTAGCTTGGGGCGCACCCCACCCAGTAGAGGACCTCGGGGTGGGGCTTCTCCTCCACGGTGGGGACGTTGAGCCTTCCGCCCAGTCCAGGCGCTTGTCCTGGCCGAGGCCCCAGGGGTTGCCGGAGCGCTCCATCCCCCGGAAGGCGTTGTTGAGCTCCTGGGGGAACTCCCCTTCCATCAGGACCTTGGCCCGGCGCACGTCCAGGATGTGGAGCATGGGCTCGTTGCCCACGGGGCAGACCTCCACGCAGGCCATGCAGGTGGTGCAGGCCCAGAGGGCCTCCTCGTTCAGGGCGAAGTCCATGAGGGGCCTGGGGCTTTCCTTCCCCTGGGCGAAGTCCTGGAGGATCCCGTTCAGCTCGTAGCGCTCGGAGATGAGGATGGCGGCCGGAGAAAGGGCCTTCCCCGTGGTGTAGGCCGGGCAGGCCTCCTGGCAGCGGTTGCACATGATGCAGGCGTAGGCGTCAAGAAGGCGTTTCCAGGAGAGGTCCTCCAGCTTCTCCGCCCCGAACTTCTCCTCCTCCTTCTCCAAGTCCAGGGGAAGGAGGGCCCCCGGCACCTCCTGGCGGAAGGCCAGGTTGATGGGGGCCATGAAGAGGTGGATGTGCTTGGAACGGGGGAAGTAGGGGAGGAAGAGGAGGATGGAGCCAAGGCGCCCCACCAGAAGAGGTGCTCCCCGAAGGCGAGGAGGGCGGGGGAAAGGCCGGAAAGCGCTCCCCCTAGGGCGCTCGCCACGGGCTGGAAGGGGTCTTGGCCCTCCTGGGCCAGCTGGAAGCCCTTGGAGAGGAGGCGGCTTCCCACGTGGAAGGCGATGAAGGCCCCCACGATGGCCGAGTCCCGGGGAATGCCCTGGCGCACCCCTTCGTGCAGGGGGACCTTGGGGTTCCAGGTGAAGTCCTGGGGGGCGAGGAGGTAGCGCCTGAGCATCAGCCCAGGATCCCCACGAGGATCAGAAAGGTGAGGAGGTCGGCCACGAGGTTGTAAGGGTTCCAAATCCCTCCCCGGGCGTGGAGGCCGAAGAAGCCTCCAGGAAGTCCACGAGGTTCACGAGGAGGTAGTAGACGAAGCCGTAAAAGACGAAGGCGTGGAGGAGGGAGACGAGGGGCCTCCTCTTGAACACCGTCTGCTGGGTGAGGGTGAGCCAGAGGGCCCGGCCCACCCGCTCGGGCAGGCGGTCAAAGCGCTCCTCGGGCCGCCCCCGCCTTATGGCCCGATAGACCTGCCGGAAGCCCGTGTAGGCGTAGTAGAGGCTTCCGGCCGCAAGGAGGAGAAAGAGGATTCTCTCCGGCAAGGTGAGCATGGACGCCACCTCCTTATACCCGGTAAAAGTTTACCCCATTTCCCCGAGATGGCATGAACTTCGCCAAGGCCAGGGCGTGGTACCGGGGCCCGCATGGGGTGGCATGAGGGCGTAGAATGGCCCCCCGTGGAAACGGTCGCCCTTTTGGTCCTCGCCTTCTTCGGGCTTTTGAACCTCTTCATCTTCCACCGCTTTAAAAAAACCCCTCTTGCCCCTGGTTGTGGCCCTTTTCCTGAGCTTCTTCGTCTTCTTCCTCTCCCCCGCCCTGGGCCTGGTCGTATTCCTCCTGGGCCAGACCCTGGCCTTCTACCAGGCGGGGAAAAGGTAGTGGGCCGAAAGGGCCACCAGAAGCCCCAGGAGGGCCCCCACCAGGACCTCCAGGTAGGTGTGGCCCAAAAGCTCCTTCAGGGGCTCCTGGGCGAAGCCCCGTTCCACCAGCTTCTGCAGCTCCTGCACCAGCTGGTTGAGGAGCTGGGCGTGGAGGCCCGCCGCCCGGCGGATGCCCGTGGCGTCGTACATGACGATGAGGGCGAAGACGGCGGCCACGGCGAAGAGGGCGCTGTCAAACCCCTCCCTCAGGCCCACGCTCACCGCCAGGGCGCTCACCGTGCCGAGTGGGAGCTGGGCATGCCCCCGGTTTCCAGGAAGCGTTCCCACTGGAAGCGGCCCTCGAGGCGGTAGTAGAGGAAAAGCTTCAGGGTCTGGGCCAGGAGGTTGGCCAGAAGGGCCGTCCAAAAGATGGCGTTAGAGAGAAGCTCCATGCCGCCTGAGGAGGGCCGCCTTGAGGGTGTTCCACATGAGCATGGCCACGGTCATGGGCCCCACGCCCCCAGGCACGGGGGTGAGGGCGGAGGCCACCTCGGCCACCTCGGGTGGACATCCCCTAGAAGCCTCCCCTCCACCCGGTTTACCCCCACGTCCACCACCATGGCCCCCGGCCGCACCCAGTCCCTCCTCACCAGGTGGGGCCTTCCCACGGCCACCACCAGGATCTCCGCCCGCCGGGTGAGGGCGGGGAGGTCTTGGGTCTTGGAGTGGGCCAGGGTCACCGTGGCGTCCTCCCTAAGCAGCAGGCCCGCCAGGGGCTTGCCCACGATGTTGGACCGCCCCACCACCACCACTTCCTTCCCCTTGAGGTCCACCCCGTAGTGCTTGAGGAGGCGGACCACCCCCAAGGGGGTGCAGGGGAAAAGCCCCTCGCCCCCGCTCCATAGCCGGCCCACGTTCAAGGGGTGGAAGCCGTCCACGTCCTTCAGGGGGTGGAGGGCCTCGAGGACCCGCTCGGCGCGGATGTGGGGAGCAGGGGAAGCTGCACCAACACGCCGTCCACCTCGGGGTCGGCGTTGAGGAGGGCGATGCGCTCCAAAAGGGCCTCCTCCGGGAAGTCCTCGGGGTAGACCTCCACCTGGCTCCTAAGGCCCAGCTCCCGCGCCTTCTTGTCCTTGAGGCGCACGTAGGACACCGAGGCCGGGTCCTCCCCAAGCCGGATCACCCGCAAGGAAGGGACGAAGGGGAGGGAAGCCAGTTTGGCCTTAAGCTCGGCATACACCGCCTGGGCCACCTCGTGGCCGGATAGAACCCGTGCGCTCACCATCTCAGTCCTCCTTGGGGGCCGCCCTCACCTCCCCCTCCTGGATGCGGCGGAAGAGGCGGCCCAAAACCCCGTTCACAAAGGCCCCGGAGTGCTCGCCCCCGTAGCGCTTGGCGATCTTCACCGCCACCTCTATGAGGGGGGCGAAGGGGGTGGGCTCGTAAAGCATCTCGTAGGCGGCGAGGCGGAGCACGGTGAGGTCGGTCTTGGACATCTGGCCGAAGTCCCATCCCTCCACGGTCTCCTTCAGGAGGCGGTCCACCTCCTCCTGGTGGGCCTTGTAGCCGAAAAGGAGCCTGCGGGCGAAGGCCACCCCCTCCTCGTCCAAGGGGTCCCCGTAGGGGTCGTCCTCCCCGCCCATCTCCTCCAGGGCGTGGCGGAGGGCCTCCTCCAGGTCCACGCCCCCCTGGGTGTGGGCGAAGAGGGCCCGCATGGCCAGTTCCCGAGCCCGCCTACGCATGGTTCTCCGGGCGGTAGACCACCTGGGCCACGGTGAGGTTCACCGCCCTGACCTTTTCCCCCGTGGCCAGGAAGAGGGACTCGGCCACGGCCTTTTGCACCTCCCGGGCCACCTCGGGGATGCTCAGCCCGTAGTCCACGGAAAGGACGAGCTCCACGGAAAGCCCCTCCGGGGAGCGCTCCACCTTCACGGGCTTCATCCGGCGGAACACCTCCCCCAAGGAGCGGGGAGGCGCCTCCAGGAGCCGCACCCCCTGAAGGCCCGAGAGGGCGTGGACCACCAGGCCCTCGAGGCGTGGTCGCTGATCTCGTAGTCCACCATCACACGCCCAGTCTACATCTCCATGCGCCGGGCCACGAAGTTGGTGTAGACCGCCCCCCGGCGGAAGAAGGCGTTCTGGAGGACCTTCTGGTGGAAGGGGATGGTGGTCTTGAGGCCTGGCCCCTCGATCACCGTCTCGGAGAGGGCCCGCTCCATGCGCCGGATGGCCTCCTCCCGGGTGGGGGCCCAGGCGAGGATCTTGGCGATGAGGCTGTCGTAGTAGGGCGGGATCTGGTAGCCGGCGTAGAGGTGGCTGTCCACCCGCACCCCCGGCCCCCCGGGGAAGAGGAGGGTCTCCACCTTGCCGATGGAGGGCCTGAAGCCCCTCTCGGGGTCCTCGGCGTTCACCCGGACCTCTATGGCGTGCCCCCGGACCTGGATCTCCTCCTGCTTAAGCCAGAGCTTCTCCCCCTGGGCGATGCGGAACTGGGCCTGCACCAGGTCAATGCCCGTGACGAGCTCCGTGACGGGGTGCTCCACCTGGATGCGGGTATTCATCTCGATGAAGTAGAAGTTTCCCTCCTTGTCCACGAGAAACTCCAGGGTGCCGGCGGAGACGTACCCCACGTGCTCGGCAAGCCTCTTCGCCGCCTCGGCGATGGCCCGGCGGGTCTCCTCGGGAAGGAGGCTTGGGGCCTCCTCCAAAAGCTTCTGGTGGCGGCGCTGGATGGAGCAGTCCCTTTCCCACAGGTGCACCACCCGTTCTCCGTCCCCCAGGACCTGGATCTCTATGTGCTTGGGCTCCTCGATGTACTTCTCCAGGTAGACGGCCGGGTTGCCGAAGGCGGCCCGGGCCTCCTCCTGGGACTGGAGCACCGCCCGCTCCAGCTCCTCCTCCGTGTGGACCACCCGCATCCCCCGGCCTCCGCCCCCCGCGCTCGCCTTGAGGATCACGGGGTAGCCGATCTCCCAGGCGGCCCGCTTGGCCTCCTCCACGCTCTTGAGCTCGTCGGTCCCGGGCACCGTGGGCACCCCCGCCTCCCGGGCCACCTTCCTCGCCGTGGCCTTGTCCCCCAAGGCCCTCATGTTCTCCGGCGTGGGGCCGATGAAGGTGATGCCATGCTCCCGGCACATCTCGCGAAGGTGGCGTTTTCCGCCAGGAAGCCGTACCCGGGGTGGATGGCGTCCGCCCCCGTGACGATGGCCGCCGAGAGGAGGTTGGGGATGTTGAGGTAGCTCTGCCCCGAAGGGGGCGGGCCGATGCAGATGGCCTCGTCGGCGAGCAGGACGGGCAGGCTCTTCTCGTCGGCGGTGGAGTGGGCCACCACCGTCTTGATCCCGAGCTCCCGGGCCGCCCGGAGGATCCTCAGGGCGATCTCGCCCCGGTTGGCGATCAGGACCTTCTTCATACCGGCTGGATGAGGAAGAGGGGCTGGCCGTACTCCACGGGCTCCCCGTTCTGGACCAGGATCTTCTTGACGATGCCCGAAACCTCGGACTCGATCTCGTTCATGAGCTTCATGGCCTCGATGATGCAGAGGACCTGGCCCTTCTCCACCCGGTCCCCCTCCTTCACGTAAGGGGGGGCGTCGGGGGCCGGGGCCCGGTAGAAGGTGCCCACGATGGGGGCCCGGACCTCCACGCACCCGGCGCACTCCTCCTCGGCCTTAGGGGGGGCCTCCTTG
>BBBN01000060.1 GCA_001311585.1 Thermus sp. JCM 17653 | reverse complement strand
CCCTCGAGCCCCGACGGGAAGAGGGAGGGAGCCTCGAGGGCCTCCCCTCCCCCAAACGCACCCCCTTGGAGGTCCGCTTCCGCGAGGAGGCCCCCGAGGAAGCCCCCAGGGCCAAAGGGGCGAGGAGGCTTCTGACCACCGACCGCCAAAGCCTGCTCAAAGGGGTGATATGGCACGAGATCCTGAAGAAGCCCAAAGGGTGGTGATCCCCCTGAGGTCCGAGGAGGCCCTGGCCTTCCTGGGCCAGGCTGACCGGAACCTGAAGAAGCTCCGGGCCCTCCTCAAGGAGGCCTTCGGCGACCGCCTGAGGCTCGTGGCCCGGGGGGAGGCGGTGGAGCTTCTGGGGGACCAGGAAGCGGTGGGAAAGGCGGAAAGGGCCTCCGGGACCTCCTGGCCCTCCTGCGGCAAGGGGCAGAGCTGGACGAGCCCACCCTGGAGCAGGCGGTGGCCCTGGCCCTGGAAGGGGAAGGGCTTTACCAGGCCACCACCCCCCAGGCCGAGCTCTCCCTCCCCGGCCGCTCCCGCCCCAAGACCCCGGGGCAGAGGCGCTATGTGGAGGCCATCGCCCAGCACGACATCACCTTCGGCATCGGCCCCGCCGGGACGGGCAAGACCTACCTGGCCGTGGCCATGGCGGTGAGCCACCTCAGGGCCCGCAAGGTGAAGCGCATCGTCCTCACCCGGCCCGCCGTGGAAGCCGGGGAGAAGCTGGGCTTCCTCCCCGGGGACATCCAGGCCAAGGTGGACCCCTACCTCAGGCCCCTTTACGACGCCCTCTTCGACATGATCGACGCCGAGCGGTTTGAGCAGTACCTTCAATCTGGAATCATTGAGGTGGCACCTTTAGCGTTCATGAGGGCAGAACCTTAAATGACGCCTTCATCATCCTGGACGAGGCCCAGAACACCACCCCGGAGCAGATGAAGATGTTCCTCACCCGCATGGGCTTCTCCTCCAAGATGGTCATCACCGGGGACGTGACCCAGATCGACCTGCCCAAGCAGCAAAAGTCGGGCCTCGTGGAGGCCACCCGCATCCTCAAGGGCATCGAGGGCATCGCCTTCGTCTACTTCAAGGAGTCCGACGTGGTGCGCCACCCCCTGGTGGCCCGCATCATCAAGCCTACGAGGAGGCCGAGCGTGGTGGAGATCGTGGCCAACAAAAGGCCCCCGAGGGGGCTTAGGCCGAGGCTTCGCCGGGCCCTAGAGGGGCTCATGGGGGAGCTCGGGGTGGGGGACAAGGCGGTCACGGTGATCCTCACCGGGGACCGCCGCCTCCGGGCCCTCAAGCGGGCGTGGTGGGGGAGGATGCGGCCACGGACGTCCTCTCTTTCCCCCACTACGAGCCCGGGGACCCCTTCGTGCCCCCCCACCTGGGGGACATCTGGATCAGCCTGGACACCGCCAGGAGGCAGGCGGAGGCCCGGGGGGCCTCCCTGGAGGAGGAGGTGCTGGTCCTGGCCGCCCACGGCCTCTGGCATCTCCTCGGGCACGATCACCAGAAGGAGGAGGATTGGGAGGGGTTCCGCCGCGTCCAAGAGAGGATCCTCGCCCTCTAAAGGGGGTCTTCCGCTCCTTCGCCTTCGCCTGGGAGGGCCTGGCCTACGCCTGGCGGGTCCAGCGGAACTTCCGCATAGAGGTCCTCCTGGGGGTTTTGGCCCTGGGGCTCGCCCTGTGGCTTGGGGTGGACCTGGCCCCATCCTCGTCCTCGCCGCCTTGGTCCTCTCCCTGGAGCTTGTGAACACCGCCCTCGAGGCCCTCACCGACCTGGCAAGCCCCATTTACCACCCCCTGGCCAAGCGGGCCAAGGACACCGCCGCAGCGGCGGTGTTGGTGGCCAGCTTCCTGGCCTTCCTCCTGGGCCTATACCTCTTCCTCCCCCCCTTCTCGCTCGGTTTGGACTAAGCTAGGGGCATGGACCACGAAGAGCGGGAGATGATCCTGGAGCTCTTTCCAGGCACCTCCCCTGACCTCCTTCCCTTAGGAGATTCTCTACTACCGGGACGAGGAGGGCCGGGTGGTGATCGTGGAGAAGGGCCCCCCCGAGCTCCGCCTGGCCCTCGAGCCCCTCCCCGGGCACGTGGGGGGGCCCCAGGTGTGCGAGGCCTGCCGCCGCCACCTCTCGGGGAGCGCCCTGGGCTTTTTCCGCCACCCCGTGGGGAGCAGGGAGACCCACCTGCGCTACCTGGTCCTCTGCCAGGACACCGAGGCCTGCGCCAGCCGGGCGGAGCCCGAGCGTTTGAGGGAAATCCTCCTTCGGGGTATACTCACCTGAGAAAGGGGCCCTTGGGCCAAGGAGGTCGGCAGGAGGCCGGCCTCCATGACTTACGAGGTGAGCTATGGCGCGCGAGGTAAAGCTGACCAAGGCCGGCTACGAGCGGCTCATGCAACAGCTGGAGCTAGAAAGGAAGCGCCTCCAGGAGGCCACCCAGATCCTGCAGGAGCTCATGGAATCCTCCGACGACTACGACGACTCGGGGCTGGAAGCGGCCAAGCAGGAGAAGGCCCGCATCGAGGCCCGGATCGACTCCCTGGAGGACGTCCTCTCCCGGGCGGTGATCCTGGAGGAGGCCGCAGGGGAGGTCATCGGCCTGGGCTCGGTGGTGGAGCTGGAGGACCCCGCCACCGGGGAGCGCCTTTCCGTGCAGGTGGTCTCCCCCGCCGAGGCCAGCGTCCTGGAGACCCCCATGAAGATCTCCGACGCCTCCCCCATGGGCCGGGCCCTCCTGGGCCACCGGGTGGGCGACGTCCTTTCCTTGGAAACGCCCAAGGGCAAGAAGGAGTTCCGCGTGGTGGCGGTCCACGGCTAAGATGAACGAGCAGACGCGCCAACGCCTCCTGAACCTGGAAGCCCTGGTGGAGGCGGGCTTCCCTCCCTACCCCTACCGCTTCCCCAAGACCCATCACGCCCAGGAGATCCTGAAGGCCAAGGAAGGGGCCTCCCCGGAACAGGAGTGGCCCGAAAGGGTGGCCCTGGCGGGGCGCCTCCTGGCCCTGAGGCGCATGGGCAAGGTCACCTTCGCCCACCTCCTGGACGAGACGGGGCGGATCCAGCTCTACTTCCAGAAGGACCTCACCCCCCACTACGAGCTCCTCAAGAAGCTGGACGTGGGGGACATCCTGGGGGTGGAGGGGACGCTCTTCACCACCAAGACCGGGGAGGTCACGGTGAAGGTCCTCTCCTGGACCCCCCTGGTGAAGGCCCTCCACCCCCTCCCGGACAAGTGGCACGGCCTCAAGGACAAGGAGGTGCGCTACCGCCAGCGCTACCTGGACCTCATCGTCAACCCCGAGGTGCGGGAGGTCTTCCGCAGGCGCTCGGCCATCGTCCGCTACATCCGGCGCTTCTTTGAGGAGAAGGGCTTCTTGGAGGTGGAGACCCCCGTCCTCCAGGCCACCACCGGCGGGGCGGAGGCCAGGCCCTTCAAGACCTACCACCACGCCCTGGACGACGAGTTCTTCCTGCGCATCTCCTTGGAGCTCTACCTCAAGCGCCTTCTGGTGGGAGGGTACGAGAAGGTTTACGAGATCGGCCGGGTCTTCCGCAACGAGGGCATAGACCACAACCACAACCCCGAGTTCACCATGCTGGAGGCCTACTGGGCCTACGCCGACTACCAGGACATGGCCCTTTTGGTGGAGGAGCTCCTCTCCGGCCTGGTCCACCACCTTTTCGGAAGCTACGAGGTTCCCTACCAGGGGCGGGTGCTGAACTTCAAGCCGCCCTTCAAGCGCCTCTCCTTCGTGGAGGTCCTCAAGGAGAAGGCGGGCCTCCCCTTTGACCCCCTGGACCTGGAGCGCCTTAGGCTTTGGGCCGACGCCCACCACCCTGAGCTTGCCCAGGTGCCGAGCTATAAGCTTTTGGACAAGCTCTTCGGGATCTACGTGGAGCCGGAGCTTCAGGACCCCACCTTCGTCTTTGACTTCCCCCTGGCCATCAGCCCCTGGCCAAACGGCACCGGGAGAAGCCCGGGCTCACCGAGCGCTGGGACCTCTTCGCCGGGGGATGGAGCTCGCCCCCGCCTATTCCGAGCTCAACGACCCCCTGGACCAAAGGGAGCGCTTCCTGGAGCAGGCCAGGCGCCGCAAGGAAGGGGACGAGGAAGCCCCCGAGCCCGACGAGGACTTCCTCCTGGCCCTGGAGCACGGCATGCCCCCGGCGGCGGGCCTGGGGCTTGGGATAGACCGCCTCACCATGCTCCTCACCGACCAGCCCTCTCTAAGGGACGTCCTCCTCTTCCCCCTGATGAAGCCCAGGAAAGGGCAGGAGGAGCTCGAGTAAGCCGGGAAGGAAGGTATAGCTTGGGCCCGCATGGGTGGTATGAGTGGCCGAGCGCAGCGCCCGCCTTAGCCTTCTGGTGGCCCTTTTGGTCCTGGGCCTGAAGGTCCTGGCCTACCTCCTCACGGGGTCGGTGGCCCTCCTCTCCGACGCCCTGGAGTCCATCGTCAACGTGGCCGCCGCCCTGTTGGCCCTCTTCGCCATCCGCCTGGCCCACAAGCCCCCGGACGCCACCCACCCCTTTGGCCACACCAAGGCGGAGTACTTCTCGGCGGTTTTGGAAGGGGTGCTGGTGGTCCTGGCCGCCCTCCTCATCACCCGGGAGGCCCTGCCCCGCCTTTTCCGGCCGGTGCCCCTCGAGGGCTTGGGCCCGGGGCTTTTGGTGAGCCTCCTGGCCTCCGGGGCCAACGGCCTCCTGGCCTACCACCTCATCCAAGGGGGGCGGCTCCACCGGTCCCCGGCCCTGGTGGCGGACGGCTACCACGTCCTTTCCGACGTCCTCACCTCGGTGGGGGTCCTCCTGGGGGTGGGCCTGGCCGGGCTCACGGGGTTTTGGGTCCTGGACCCCCTTCTGGCCCTCCTGGTGGCGGGGAACATCCTCCTCATGGGCTTCCGCCTGGTCCGGGACTCGGTGGGGGGCTGATGGACGCTGGGCTTTCCCCGGAGGAGGTGGCCCGCATCCAGGAGGTGATCGCCCGGGAGCTTGGGGGAAAGGCCCTGGAGGTCCACGACCTCAAGACCCGCAAAGCCGGCCACCGGGCCTTCTTGGAGTTCCACCTGGTGGTGCCCGGGGAAACCTCCGTGGCCGAGGCCCACCGTCTTTGCGACCGGCTGGAAAGGGCCCTGGAAGAGGAAATCCCCGGGCTCAGCGTCACCATTCACGTGGAGCCGGAAAGCGAGCGCCAGGCCTAAACCCCGCAGGAGGGCCTGCCGGGACCTCATCCCGGCATGGCATGACGCTCTTTTCCCCACCGGCGAAAAAGCGTACACTGAGGGGCAAAGGAGGGCCCATGCGCAAGAAACACGACTGGCTCAGGGAAACCTACCAAAAGAGCCTGGAGAAGATGCCGGAGAGGCCCGTGGCCCACCGCACCCTCTCCAATATCGCCCCCGAGCCCCTCTACACCCCGGAGGACATCGGCGTTCTGGACCCGGAGTACGAGGAGAAGCGGGGCTTCCCCGGGGAGTACCCCTACACCCGGGGGGTCTACGGCTCCATGTACCGGTCCAAGCTCTGGACCATGCGCATGTTCGCCGGCTTCGGCACCGCCGAGCAGACGAACGAGCGCTTCAAGAAGCTCCTAAAGGCGGGGCAGACCGGCCTCTCCGTGGCCTTTGACCTCCCCACCCTCATGGGCTACGACTCCGACCACCCCCTCTCCAAGGGGGAGGTGGGGAAGTGCGGGGTGGCGGTCTCTAGCCTCGCCGACATGGAGATCCTCTTTGAGGGGATCAACCTCGAGGAGGTCACCACCTCCATGACCATCAACAGCCCCGCCAACGCCATCTGGGCCATGTACCTGGCGGTGGCCAAGAAGCGGGGCTACGACTGGAAGAAGCTCGGGGGTACCATCCAGAACGATATCCTCAAGGAGTTCATCGCCCAGAAGGAGTTCATCTTCCCCCCCGAGCCCAGCGTGAAGCTGGTGATAGACACCTTTGAGTGGGGGCCCAAGAACGTCCCCAAGTGGAACTTCATCTCCGTCTCCGGCTACCACATCCGGGAGGCGGGCTCCACGGCGGTGCAGGAGCTGGCTTGGACCCTGGCGGACGGCTTTGAGTACGTGGAAGCCGCCCTCAAGCGGGGCCTGGACGTGGACGAGTTCGCCCCCCGGATCAGCTTCTTCTTCGACGTGCACAACGACTTCTTTGAGGAAATCGCCAAGTTCCGCGCGGCCCGGCGCATCTGGCCAAGGAGATGCGCTACCGCTACAAAGCCAAGAACCCCCAGAGCTGGATGCTCCGCACCCACGCCCAGACCGCCGGGGTCTCCCTCACCGCCCAGCAGCCCCTGAACAACATCGCCCGGGTGGCCATCCAGGCCCTGGCGGCGGTCCTCGGCGGCACCAACAGCCTCCACACCGACGCCTACGACGAGGCCCTGGCCCTGCCCACGGAGGAGAGCGCCACCATCGCCCTCCGCACCCAGCAGATCATCGCCTACGAGACCGGGGTTACCCACACCATAGACCCCCTGGCGGGGAGCTACTACGTGGAGTGGCTCACCGACGAGATGGAGCGGCAGGCCATGGAGATCATCGAGGAGATCCGCCGCATGGGGGGCATGGTGCGGGCCATCGAGGAGGGGTACTTCCTCCGGGAGCTCGCCGAGGCCAGCTACCGCTACCAGCAGGAGGTGGAGCGCAAGGAAAGGATCATCGTGGGGGTGAACGCCTTCACCGACGAGATCCCCCTGAAGGTGCCCATCCAGCTGGTGGACCCCGAGGTGGAAAGGGTCCAGGCGGAGCGCCTCGCCCGGGTGCGGCGGGAGCGCGACCCCAAGCGGGTGGAGGAGGCCCTAAAGGGCCTGAGGCGGGCTGCGGTGGAAGGCCAGAACACCATGCCCCACTTCGTGGAGTGCGCCCTGGCCTACTGCACCCTGGGGGAGATGATGGACGTGCTTCGGGAGGTCTACGGCACCTACCAGGAGCCGGCCTACGTGTAGGAGGGGTAAGATGCAGGGCGTGGATCGGCGCATACGGGTGCTCATCGCCAAGCCGGGCCTGGACGGGCACGACCGCGGGGCCAAGGTGGTGGCCCGGGCCCTGAGGGACGCGGGAATGGAGGTGATCTACACCGGGCTCCGCCAGACCCCGGAGATGATCGTCTCCGCCGCCATCCAGGAGGACGTGGACGCCATCGGCCTCTCCATCCTCTCTGGGGCCCACATGCACTACTTCCGCGAGGTGAAGCGGCTTCTGGAGGAAGAGGGGGCCTCGGACATCCTCCTCTTCGGCGGAGGGATCATCCCCGACGAGGACGTGCCCAAGCTGAAGGCGCTGGGGGTGGCCGCCGTCTTCGGCCCCGGGACCAGCACCCAGGAGATCGTGGACTTCCTGAGGCAGGCGGTGCCGGAGCGCTGGAAGGCCCAGGGGCTCGCATGAAGGCCATCCAGCTCTACTATCCCCCGGAGTGGGCCCACTGCTACGGGTGCGGCTACCTGAACGCCCACGGCCTCCACATCCAGACCTACTGGGACCCGGAGAAAGGGCAGAGCGAGACCCGCTTCACCCCCTTGCCCCACCACACCGCCATCCCCGGCTTCGTCTACGGGGGGCTTCTCGCCTCCCTGGTGGACTGCCACTCCACCGCCACCGCCGCCGCGGCCAAGGCCCAGGCGGAGGGCCTTTCCCTGGAGGGAACCCCCTTGCGCTTCGTCACCGCGAGCCTCAAGGTGGACTTCCTCAAGCCCACGCCCCTGGGACCGGAACTCCTCCTCCTGGGCCGGCCCCAGGAGGTGAAGGGGAAAAAGGTGGTGGTGGAGACCGAGCTCTACGCCGAAGGGGTCCTCACGGTGCGGGGGGAGGCGGTTCTCGTTCAGATCGGGGAGGGGTTCGGCCGGCAAGGAGGCGCTCCAGGCCCCGGATAAGGGCCTCCAGCCTGCTAGCCTGGGGAGAGGCGTGGAGGACCAGCTCCAGCCAGGCCTCCTCGAGGATCTGCCGCACCTCCGAAAGCCTCGCCGGGTCCCAGGCCCGCCCCAGGAGGGCCGCCCTAACCTCCTGGGCTAGGCGGCGGTTTTCCTCCTCGAGCCTTTGCAGGTAGTAGCGGAGGCGCAAGATCTCCGAGGAGGCCCGGTCAAGCTTCTCCCTTAGCTCGGCGATCTTGCGGTTTTCCTCTTCCCGCTTGGCCGCGAGCGGGGCCATGCGGCGTTCCAGCTCGTCGTCCCAGTGGAGCACGGGGTTAGCCTAATCCCCTTGGAGGGGAAAGGAAGCCGGGGATGAACATGAGAAACCTGAAAACCGGAAGGGCCAGGTCCCGCACTTTAGGGAAGCCCTTCCGGGGCCCCGCCGCGGCGGAGCCCTTAGGCCAAGGGGCCCTCCCCCATCGGGCCCGGGTTCCGCCGGGCCTCGAGGAGGCGCTCCCAAAGGAAAAGGAGGAGGGCGAGGCCCAGGAGGTAGGGCCTCAGGGGAAGGGCCGCCCGGGCCCCGTTGCGGGAGCTCCTCCGGGGCCAGGAGCCTGCCCCCGCTCCCCTCGGCCAAGGCCCTGAGAAGGGCCTTCCCGTCCCGGGGCGTCCACTCCCCGGGAAGGGGAAGGGCGAGGGGGAGGCGGCGCTTCCCGTCCAGGAGAACGCCCGCCTCCTCGAGGCGGAACTCGTACCGCAGGGCCCCACGGGCACCGGGGGCACCTCCTTCCCCCCCGGCCAGCACCGAGGGGCGCTCCAGCCGCCCTAGGAGGACCACCCGCACCCCCCCCTCCTCGGGGTAGGCGTAAAGGGCCAGGCCCTGCCGGGCCCCCACGAGCCAGCGGGCAA
>BBBN01000059.1 GCA_001311585.1 Thermus sp. JCM 17653 | reverse complement strand
GGCCGCCCGGAAGGAGTTCGCCCGGGAGGGGGTGCACCTCGTCCTGGTGCGGCTCCCCGCCGTGGCCACGGGGCTTTGGACCCCCCTAGGAGGGCCCCCGAAGGACGCCCTCTCCCCGGAGGAGGCGGCCCGAAAGGTTCTGGAGGGGGTCCTCAAGGAGCCTCCCCCGGAGGTCCTGGAGGTCTAGGTGTACCGGGCCTTCTTCTACCCCATGCGCCTCGCCCTCCTCGCCGTGGGACGGAACTTCATGCCCATGGCCTGGTGGATGCCCGCCTCCAAGGAGCCCTTCCGCTTTCTCCTCGCCGTGGACCGCAAGAACCACACCCTAAGCCTCCTCCGGGAGCTTTCCGAGGCGGCCCTCGCCTTCTACCCCTGGGAGGAGCGGGCCTGGGTGGTGCGGGCGGGCTACCTCACGGGGAGGAGGGTCCGGAAGGCGGAAAGGCTCGGGGTGGCCCTACGCCCCGCCCGTTGCCTCGCCCACACCTGGGTGCCCGAAGGGGCT
Source organism: Thermus sp. JCM 17653 (assembly GCA_001311585.1). Taxonomy (GTDB): domain Bacteria; phylum Deinococcota; class Deinococci; order Deinococcales; family Thermaceae; genus Thermus. The sequence goes on along the minus strand of BBBN01000059.1, from coordinate 8,503 downwards.
CTGGCGGTCTTTGAGCTAAAGGTGGCGGAGTGGCCTACGGACGGGGACCACGCCCTTTTTATGGGGGAGGTGGTCCACGTGGAGGGCTCCTCGGAGGCCAAGGAGCGCCCCATCCTCTTCCTGGGCTTCCGGGACTTCGCCACCTTGGGGGAGCGCTGGAGGTTTCGTCCGGGTGGCGCCAAGCTCCCCCTTCGGGAGGAACCATGAGAACGCTCCTTCTCTTGGCGGTCTTTCTCCTTTTCGCCCAGGCCCAGGCCCCCTACGCCGTGGCGGGGGTGGCCCGCTACCGGGGCTACTACCCCCTGGGGAGCTGGGAGGGGGTGAACCCCACGGCCCGGGGAGAGGTGCTTTGGGATGGGCTGGAGAAGGCCTCGGGAAAGGTCTGCCTAAAGCAGACGGCCTGGAACTCGGGCAACGCCGAACGGGACAAGAAGGCCCTGGAGATCCTGAAGGCCGGGGAGCACCCCGAAGCCTGCCTCTACCCCAAGCGGGCCTACCGGGAAGGCCCCGGGTTCGTGGTGGAGGGGGAGCTGGAGATGGCGGGGAAGAGGCTTCCCGTGCGGGTCCTGGGGGAGCTTCGGGAGGCTTCCGGGGGCCTCCGCTTTGTGGGAAGCTTCGCCACCCGCTTCTCCCAGTGGGGGCTCACGCGGCCCCGCTTCCTCTTCCTCGAGGTCCGGGACGAGGTGGAGGTCTTCCTCGAGGCCGAAGTCGCGCGGTGATCCGCCTGGGCTACCCCTGCGAGAACCTCACCCTCGGGGCCACCACCAACCGCACCCTGCGCTTTGCCCACCTCACCGAGGAGAGGGCGCGGGAGAAGGTAGCGGAAAACCTCCGGGACCTGGAGAGGGTTCTCCGCTGGAACCCCCCTCACGGCTTCGCCCTCTTCCGAATCGGCCAGCACCTCATCCCCTTCGCCTCCCACCCCCTCTTTCCCTACGACTGGAAGGGGCCCACAAGGAAGAGCTCGCCCGCCTCGGGGCCCTGGCCCGTGCCTTCGGCCAGCGGCTTTCCATGCACCCGGGGCCCTACGTGAACCCCGGAAGCCCGGACCCCAAGGTGGTGGAGCGCTCCCTTGCCGAGCTCCGCTACTCGGCCCGGGTGCTCGCCCTCCTCGGGGCGGAGGAGGGGGTTTTGGTGCTCCACCTGGGCGGGGCCTACGGCGAGAGGGAAAGGTCCCTCCGCCGCTTCGTGGAGAACCTGCGGGGGGAAAAGGAGGTCTTAAGGTTCTTGGCCCTGGAGAACGACGAAAGGCTTTGGAGCGTGGAAGGGGTCTTGGAAGCGGCGGAGGCCCTGGGGGTAGGGGTGGTGGTGGACACCCTCCACCACGCCCTAAACCCCGGAAGGCTTTCCCTGGCGGAGGCCCTTCGCCTGGCCTTTTCCACCTGGCGGGGCCGGCCCAAGGTGCACCTCTCCAGCCAGGACCCCACAAAGCGCCCCGGAGCCCACGCCTTCCTTGTGGCCCGGGAGGACTGGGAGAGGCTCCTTGCCGCCCTCCCGGGCCCCGCCGACGTCATGCTGGAGGCCAAGGGCAAGGAGAAGGCCCTGCCTTGACAGCAAAGACCCCAGGGACGAGGATGAGGGGCGTGGTCGGCGTACTGGCGCTACAGGGGGATTTCCGCGAGCACAAGGAGGCCCTTAGGCGGCTTGGGCTGGAGGCCCGGGAGGTGCGGAAGGTGGGGGACCTCGAGGGCCTCAAGGCCCTCATTATTCCGGGAGGGGAGTCCACCACCATCGGCAAGCTCGCCCGGGAGTACGGCCTCGAGGAGGCGGTGCGCAGGCGGGTGGAGGAGGGCACCTTGGCCCTCTTCGGCACCTGCGCCGGGGCCATCTGGATGGCCCGGGAGATCCTGGGCTACCCCGAGCAGCCCCGCCTCGGGGTCCTGGACGCCGCCGTGGAGCGGAACGCCTTCGGGCGGCAGGTGGAAAGCTTTGAGGAGGACCTGGAGGTGGAAGGCCTTGGCCCCTTCCACGGCGTCTTCATCCGCGCCCCCGTCTTCCGCAGGCTGGGGGAGGGGGTGGAGGTCCTGGCGAGGCTTGGGGACCTGCCCGTCCTGGTGCGCCAGGGGAAGGTCCTCGCCAGCAGCTTCCACCCCGAGCTCACGGAGGACCCCCGCCTCCACCGCTACTTCCTGGAGCTCGCCGGGGTCTAGGGCCGCATCCTCGTGTACATCCTGGGGAAGGGGATGGCCTCCCGCACGTGGGCAAGCCCGCAGATCCAGGCCACGGTGCGCTCCAGGCCCAGCCCGAACCCCGAGTGGGGCACGCTCCCGAAGCGGCGGAGGTCCAGGTACCACTCGTAGACCTCCTCGGGGAGGCCGAACTCCCGGATCTTGCGCCTTAGGAGCTCCAGGTCGTGGATCCTCTGGCTTCCCCCGATGATCTCCCCGTAGCCTCGGGGGCGAGGAGGTCGTCGTTTAGGACGAGCTCGGGGTCTTCGGGGTCCGGCTCCATGTAGAAGGCCTTGATGCGGGCAGGGTAGCGCTCCACGAAGACGGGGCGGTCAAACCGGCGGCTTAGGGCGGCCTCGTGGGGGGCGCCGAAGTCTTCCCCGTAGGAGGGGAGGGACCTCGGAGTCCTCTTGGGCGATGCGGTTCACCAGGGCCACGGCCTCCTTGTAGGTGAGCCTGGGGTAGCGGCCCTCCGCGGCGGGCTCCAGGGCCTTCGGGTCCCGCCCGAGCATCTCCAGCTCCTTGGCCCGCCTTTCCAGCACCCTGGCCACGAGGAAGCTCACGAGCTCCTCTTGGAGGGCCATGTTCTCCTCGTGGGTCATGAAGGCCACCTCGGCTCCACCATCCAGAACTCCAGGAGGTGGCGCCTCGTCTTGGAGCGCTCCGCCCGGAAGGTGGGGCCGAAGGTGTAGACCTTGGCGAAGGCCAGGGCCCCGGCCTCGGCGTAAAGCTGTCCCGACTGGGAGAGGTAGGCCTTCTCCCCGTCAAAGAGGTCCACCTCAAAGAGGTCCGTGGTCCCCTCCACGGCGCTCGGGGTGAGGATGGGGGCGTCAAAGCGGAGGAAGCCCCGCTCTCCGAAGAACTCGTGGATGGCCCTCTCCAGCTCGTCCCGGATGCGCATCACGGCAAAGGGGCGGCGGTGGCGGAGCCAGAGGTGGCGGTGTCCATGAGGAAGTCTATGCCGTGCTCCTTGGGCCGATGGGGTACTCCTCCTGGGGGCGGCTCACCACCTCGAGGTCCCGGACGGCGAGCTCAAACCCCCCGGGGGCCCTCTTGTCTTCCCGCACCCGGCCCCACACCCTTAGGGCGGTCTCCTGGGGGAGGCGGTCCGCTTCCCGGAAGACCTCCTCCGGCACCTCCCCCTGGACCACCGTGGCCTGGAGGAAGCCGGTGCCGTCCCGGAGGATGAGGAAGTGGATCCGGCCCTTGGAGCGCTTCTGGTAGACCCAGCCCCGAAGCTCCACCTCCTGGTCCAGGTGGTGGGCGATCTCCTCGATGAAGACCCGCATACCCTGGGTAGTCTACCCCAAGAGGTCCAGGGCCTCCGCCAGGCCGCAGGCCTCCACGGGGGCCACCACCTTCCTGGCGGCCCGCTTCACCAAGGGGGGAGCGTTCCCCATGCGATGCCCATCCCCACGGCCCGGATCAGCTCCAGGTCGTTCTCCCCGTCCCCCACCATGGCCGCCTCTTCCAGGGAAAGGCCGTGGGCCTCGGCCACGAACCGGGCGGCGGTGAGCTTGCCCACGCCCTCCTTGGTGAGGGAGACGAAGCGCACCCCGGGCATCTTGGGGCTCTCCGCCAGGTGGGCCTGAAGCCCCGGGGGAAGCCCTTCCAAAAGCGCCCCTAGGGGGGCCTCGGCCCCGGCCAGAACCTGGAGGCGCACCAGGGGAGAGGGGAGGTGGAGGAGGTCCGCCCCTTCCGCCTGAAGGCCCAGAAGCTCCTGGTGGTCCCGGAGGAGGGGGCTATCCCCTTCCACGTAGAAGCCCCCCTCGGCGGTGTACCCTTCCAGGGGTAGGCCAAGCCTGCGGGCCAGGCGGACGGCTTCTCTGGCCGCTCCTTCCGGAAGGGCCTCTACCTTGAGGGGGGTGGCCGGAAGGGTGTGGGCGTCCTGGGAGAGGGCCAGGACCACGGCCCCCGACTCAAAGACGTGGAGGCCCGAAGGTTCTAGCCTCCGGGCGTACCCCAAGGCCTCCCCCCGGCCCGGACGGCCGGTGACGAGGGCGAAACGCACCCCTTTGGCCCGGAGGGACTCCACCTTGGGCCAGACACAGGGGGGCACCCCGTCCCTGCCCACCAGGGTGCCGTCCACGTCCACGAACACCAGGCGCACCCTCATACCCTTTCGCCTTCCCCGCCCGGGGACCTTTTGCTGGGGCGCAAGCAGCATGGGGTAGCGTCAAAGCTCCCCCGAGGCCACGATGGCCGCCTCCCCGCCGATCTGCACCGCGTAGGGCTGGCCCTGGGGGCTGTACTCCACCAGGACCTCCACCACGCCGGGGTTGCCCAGGCGGTGGCCTTGGTAGACGGTGAGCTGCACCCGGCCTTCCCGCTTGGGCACCACTCCCGCCCGGGCGAGGAGGGCCCCCAGGGCGGCGTTGGCCGAGCCCGTCACCGGGTCCTCGGGGATGCCGAGAAGGGGGGCGAAGTCCCGGGCGTAGAAGCTCCTTGGGCCCATGGGGGCGTAGGCGTGGAGCGTGGCCACCTCCAGTTTGCGGGAAACCTCCAAGAGGGCGGGCATCTCCGGCTCCAGGGCGTCCACCACCCCCGGGGCGATGAGGGGCACGAAGAGGCTCCAAAGCCCGGTGTAGGCGATGCCGTAGGGTAGACCCCGGTGAAGGTAGCGCTCGTTGGTGCCCAGGGCCTCGAGGGCCGCCCGCAAGACCTCAAAGGGGGGAAGGTCGCGGAAGCGGGGGGAAGGCCCCCGCACCAAAGCCTTCACGGGCGCTCCCCCCTCGTACACGATCTCCACGGGAAGGGCTTCCGTGGGGGTGTGCAGGTAAAGCCGCCCTATCCCCTCGGGGGCCAGGCCCAGGCGCACCAGGCTTAGGCCCAGGGCCACCGCCGCGTGGCCGGAGAACTCCACCTCCTCCTTCGGGGTGAAAAAGCGCACCCCGAAAACCGTCCCCCTCCTCTCGGTGAGGAAGGCGGTTTCCGCTTCCCCCAGGCGCCGGGCGATGGCCTGCATCTCCTCGAGGCCCATCCCCCGGGCGTCCAGCACGATGGCCACCCGGTTGCCCGCTCCCGGGGCGGGGGCAAAGGCGTCCACGAGAAGGTACGGGATCCTAGCCATGGCGGATCACCTGGAGCCCCAGCTCCCGAAGCTGCTCCTCGGACACGGGGCTTGGGGCCCCGGTGAGGGGGTCTTTGCCCTCCTTGTTCTTGGGGAAGGCGATGACCTCGCGGATGGAGGGGCTTCCCGTCATGAGGGCCAGGAGGCGGTCCAGCCCCCAGGCGATCCCCCCGTGGGGCGGGGCGCCGTACTGGAGGGCCTCCAGAAAAAAAGCCGAACTTTTCCCGCTGTTCCTCCTCCCCAATGCCCAAAACCCGGAACATCCGGGCCTGCAGCCCGGGGTCGTGGATGCGGATGGACCCCCCGCCCACCTCCACCCCGTTGAGGACCAGGTCGTAGGCCAGGGCCCGCACCCTTCCCGGGTCCTCCTCCAAAAGGGCCAGGTCCTCGGGGTGGGGGCTCGTGAAGGTGGTGCATGTAGGTCCACCCTCCCCGTTCCTCGTCCCACTCCAAAAGGGGAAAGTCCACCACCCAGAGGAAGCGAAACCCCTCCTCCCTCAGGCCCAGAAGGTCCGCCAGCCGAAGCCGCACCGCGCCCAGGGCCGTGGCCGCCACCCGAAGGGTCCCCGCCACGAAGAGGAGGGTGTCCCCCGGCCTCGCCCCGGTGGCCTCCAACAGGGCTTCCCGGACAGGCTCCAAGAACCTGGCCACCCCCCCCGAGAAGCCCCCCTCCTCCACCCGGGCCCAGGCCAGGCCCTGGGCCTTGTGCCTTTTGGCCTCCTCCTCCAGCTGGGCGAGCTCCTTGCGGGAGAGAGCCTTGGGGACGGGGAGGGCCTTCACGCTTTCCGCCTCCTGGAAGACCCTAAAGCCGCTTTGGCGGAAAAGGGGGCCCACCTCCTTGAGCTCTAGGCCGAAGCGGAGGTCGGGCTTGTCGGAGCCGTAGCGCTCCATGGCCTCCCGGTAGGAAAGCCTGGGGAAGGGAAGGGGAAGCTCCACCCCCAAGGCCTCCCGGAAGACGTGGGCCATGAGGCGCTCGTTGAGCTCCAGGACGTCTTCCACCTCGGCAAAGCTCATCTCCAGGTCCATCTGGGTGAAGTCGGGCTGGCGGTCGGCCCTTAAGTCCTCGTCCCGGAAGCAGCGGGCGATCTGGAAGTAGCGGTCTAGCCCCGCCACCATCAGCATCTGCTTGAAAAGCTGGGGGGACTGGGGCAGGGCGTAGAAGAGGCCGGGCTCGTGGCGGTAGGGGACCAGGAAGTCCCGGGCCCCTTCCGGGGTGCTCTTGGTGAGGAAGGGGGTCTCCACCTGGACGAACCCCTCCCGGTCCAGGAAGTCCCAGATGGCCTTGATGACCCGGTGGCGCAGGCGCAGGTTCTCCTGCATGCGGCGCTCCTCAGGTCCAGGTAGCGGTACTTTAGGCGAAGCTCCTCGCTCGCCTCCTTCTCCTCCTCCCCCCGCCAGCCCGCGTCCACGGGGAAGGGGGGCGTCTTGGCCTCGGCGAGGACCTCGAGGGAGGAGAGCTCCACCTCCACCCGCCCCGTGGGGAGCGGAGGTTGGGCTCGGGGCGGGGGCGCACCAGGCCCTTTGCCCGCACCACCCATTCCGAGCGCACCCGTTCCGCCACGGCGTAGGCCGGGCTATCGGGATGGGCCACCAGCTGCACCAGGCCCTCCCGGTCCCTGAGGTCCAGGAAGATGAGTCCCCCGAGGTCGCGGCGGCGGTTCACCCAGCCCTCGAGGACCACCTCCTGGCCCACGTGTTCTTCCCTGAGGCTTCCGGCGTAGTGGGTGCGACGCATAATCCCCTAAAGCTTACCGGATTCTCATGCGAGGTGGGAAAGGAGGAAGCCCGCCACCTCGCTGTAGGGGAGGCGCACCTGCTCCCCGGTGGCCAGGCGCTTCAGGGTGAGCTCGCCCGCCCTAAGCTCCTCTTCCCCCAAAAAGCCCGCGAAGGCCGCCCTCCGCTTCAAGGCTTCCTCCACGCCCTTGCCGGGTTTTTTGGGGGAGAGGGCGTACTCCACCCGAAGCCTCGGCCGCAAGGTCTCGGCCACGTAGAAGGCCTCCTCCACCGCCGCTTCCAGAAGGGGAACCAGGTAGAGGTCGGGGCCCCTTTCCTCCGGGGGGGTGATGCCCTCGGCCTCCAGGGCCAGGGCCACCCGTTCCACCCCGAAGGCGAAGCCCACCCCCGGGACCCTGGGCCCCCCCAGGAGCTCGGAAAGCCCGTCGTACCGCCCCCCGCCTCCCAGGGCGGACTGGGCGCCGATCTCGGCGTGGTGCACCTCAAAGGCGGTGCGCACGTAGTAGTCCAGCCCCCGCACCAAAGCGGGTTCCAGCTCGTAGGGGACGGAAAGCCTCTCCAGGTGGCGCTCTACCCTTTGCAGGTGGGCCCGCGCCGCCTCCCCCAGGAAGTCCAGCATGGGCCTCACCCCGAGCTCCCGGAGAAGGGCCTGGTCCCCTTCGTCCTTGGAGTCCAGGATGCGCATGGGGTTGAGCTCCAAGCGTTCCTTGGAGTCCTGGGAGAGGGCCTCCCGGTGGGGGGCGAGGACCTCCCGCAGGTAGGCGTTGTACCGGGCCCGGTCCTCGGGGTCGCCCACGGAGGAGAGCTTCACCGAAAGCCCCCTAAGCCCGAGCTCCTTCAGGCACTCGTAGAGGAGGACGATGGCCTCCGCGTCCAGGATGGGGCTTTCCGAGCCTAGGGCCTCGTAGTTCACCTGGTGGAACTGGCGGTACCGCCCCTTTTGGGGCCTCTCTGCCCGGAACATGGGCCCCGCCATCCAGAGCCTCACGGGCTGGGGCCAGACCTTCATCCCGTGCTCCAGATAGGCCCGGACCATGGCGGCCGTGCCCTCAGGGCGCAAGGTGAGGGAGCGCCCTCCCCGGTCCTGGAAGGTGAACATCTCCTTGCGGACGATGTCGGTGGAGGCCCCCACCCCCTTCTCAAAGACCTGGGTCTCCTCAAAGAGGGGGGTGATGAGTTCCATGGCCCCCGCCGCCTCCAGCACCTTGCGGGCGGTGGCCACGATGCGCTGGTGGAGCCGGAGCTCCTTGCCGAAGAGATCCTTGGTGCCCCGAACCGCCATACCCCTCCACTCTACAAAACCCTTGCGCTGGGGTAGCGGCCTCCCTTAAGGTGGAGGCATGCGCCGGAAGGGGGTCTTGGTGGCCCTCTACCTCCTCCTCACCCTGGCGGCCTCCACCGGGGTGGCCCTGCAGATGTACCTCATGCGGGTGCAGAACCCCAGCCTGCGGGCCGACCTCTGCCAGGCCCCGGGGGAGGAGCGCCCCCTGGAGCACTCCCTCTTCTGCGGCCTCCAGGTGGCCCCGGGCCT